>JAUWSP010000482.1 GCA_030610025.1 Acidobacteriota bacterium
GCGTCTGGATCAACTCTTCTTCGACGTTGACCAGCTTCTCCGCAATCTTCACGCCCTGCTGCTTCCACTCGCCCCCATAAGCCGCCTTTTCCGCTCGATCGGTCATCCCCTGGATTTGTTCACGAACGCTCCGAAGCCTGGCGATGCTGTCGTGGACCTCCTCGAAGGTGGCTGCGATCTCCTGGATCAGCGCACTCTGCGCTCGAAGATCCTCGTCGGTGACCCAGGTCAGTCGGGGGTCCTTGAGGACCTGGATCGGCTGCGTCAGCTCGGTGTCTCCGATCCTCAGGCGTGCCGTGTAGGTTTCTGGCAGGACGTAGTAGGCACCTGTGTAGGCGAGTGAAAACAGGGCCTTGTCGAGCAACTCGGGTCCGGAGCGCTTCAGATCCCAGACGAAGCGATTCATGCCCTGAGCAGCTGGTAGGACCGGATCTTTGTCTGTTTGGGCCTGTTCTTGCCCCTCCTCTTCCTCCGCCTTCTCCTCTTCGCTCCGAAAGGTCCTGAGGATCTCGCCGTCCGAGGCCAGAATCTCCAAGCTGACGGGCTCGGTGGGTTCCTCTTCGAGCCAATAGAGGAGTGTCGCTCCGCTGTCGAGCTGCTGAGGGGTCCGAGATCCCTTGAAACGAGCCATCTCTGCGATCCGGTGGCTGTCACGCGGCGTGAAAAGGTGGGCCGTCGCGTCGGACAGCCCCGCGCGCAGCTGGTGCAGAGGAGTCAGATCGTCCAGGATCCAGAAGGACCTTCCCTGGGTAGCCACGACAAGGTCCTGGTTGTGCACCCGAAGATCGGTGATCGGCGTTATCGGCAGATTGAGCTGCAATGACTGCCATTGCGCACCGTCGTCGAAAGAGACGAACAGACCGAACTCGGTGCCGGCGTAGAGCAGGCCCTTCCTTCCAGGATCTTCGGCGATAGCGCGGGTCGGGTGGTCTGCCGGGATGCCATTCGACCCGTCGGTGAGCAGCGTCCAGCTGCCGCCATGGTCGTCGGTGCGCCATAAATAGGGACGGAAATCGTCCATCCGATACCGGTGAGCCGCCAGGAAGGCGCGTCCGGCCTGATGTGGCGAGAGAGCGATGGTGTTGACTGTGGTGTCCGGGCCCATTTCCGGCGGAGTGATGTCGGTCCAGGTGGCTCCATCGTCCCTCGACAAGTAGACGACCCCACCGTCGCTTCCGGACCACAGCTCGCCGGCTGAGAGGGGAGACTCCTCGAAAGCAAAGATCGTGTTGAAGACCTCGACACCTGTGTGGTCATGCTGCACCGGTCCTCCGGGCAGGCCCTGCTTCTCGGTTTCATCTCGGGTCAAGTCCGGGCTGATGGTCTGCCAGCTCATGCCGCCGTCTCGGGAACGATGAACGTAGTTCGACGTGTGGTAGATCAGGTCCGGGTCATGAGGTGAGAAGCGGATGGGTGCGTTCCATTGGAAGCGGTACTTGAGGTCTCTCGGAGCGGTTCCGTCCTGCATCTGGGGGTAGATCACCACATTGCGCCCGAAGCCGGCCCGCCGGTCGTAGCGGTCGATCCTGCCAATGTAGGTTCCTGAATAGAGGATGTTCGGATCGTCGGGATGGACCGCGATATGACCGCTCTCGCCCCCTCCGATGTCGAACCATGACTCCTCGGGAGTCAGGACGTTGGGTGCCCACGACGGGACGCTGATGGTGCTGTTGTCTTGCTGGGCCCCATAGAGGCGGTATGGAAACTGGTTGTCGACCATGACCCGATAGAACTCGGCCGTCGGTTGATTGTGTTGGGTGGACCAGGTCTCGCCGCCATCGAGGGTGACATTCGCGCCGCCATCGTTGGCTTGGATCATGATCTTGGAGTTGTTGGGATTGACCCAGAGATCATGGTTGTCGCCGTGGGGCACGGGGCGCTGCTCGAAGCTCTGACCGCCGTCGATCGACTTGAGGAAGTGAACGTTGTTGACGAAGACCGTTTCCGGATCTACCGGATCCCCGTGAACGTGGGTGTAGTACCAGCCGCGGGTGGTCAGTCGATGGTCGCTGCTGGTCTGGCGCCAGGAATCTCCGCCATCGTCGCTCCGGTAGAGGCCGCCACGGTCCTCTGTCGCGGTAATGAGTGCCCACACACGCTCGGGCCTGGCGGGTGAAACGGCGACGCCGATTCGCCCGAGGACACCGCTGGGCAGGCCGTTGTCTGTTCCTTGCTCAGTCAGCAGTTTCCAGGTCTCTCCACCATCTGTGGTTCGATACAGACCGCTCTCCTCACCGCCGTCGATCATGGTCCAGGGTTTGCGCTCAGCGCGCCAGACAGCTGCAAAGAGGTGTCTGGGATTGGTGGGATTCATGGTCAGATCCACGGCGCCTGCCTGGTCGGAAATGTAGAGCACCCTCTCCCAGGTCTGACCGCCGTCCGCAGAGCGAAATACGCCGCGCTCGTCGTTGGGTCCGAAGATGTGCCCGAGCGCCGCGACATAGACGAGGTCGGGGTCGTCCGGGTGAACCACGATTCTTCCGATCTGACCCGTCTCGTCGAGACCCATGTGGCTCCAGGTCTTGCCCGCGTCGGTGGATCGATAGATGCCATCTCCGTTGGAGATGTTGCCCCGCGGGCAGGCCGAGCCGGTGCCTGCATAGATCACATTGGAGTCGGATGGGGCGACGGCGATGGCGCCGATGGAGCCGACGCCGAAATGGCCATCGGAGATGTTCTGCCAGGCCTCGCCAGCGCTGGTGGTTTTCCAGACTCCACCACCGGTCGAGCCGAAGTAGAACGTAAAGGGCTCACTCGCTACGCCGGCCACCGTGGTAACACGTCCGCCTCGAAAGGGGCCCACCAGTCGGTACTTCATTGCCGAGTAGAGAGCCGGATCGAAGACGGTATTCGAATCGTCCGCGTCGGCGGCCATGATCGGTCCACCGATCGGACCCATCGTCGTCGTGGCCAGGGCTGTGGCAATCAACCAGAGGCGTAGCCGCTTATTCTCAACTCTCATGTTCCCTCCAGATCCGCATTCTTCGGAGTGGTTTATGAGACCGCTTCGAGTCAGCTTTGCGGAGGCCCAAGAATACGGCAGATTGCCACGGCCCGATAGGCTAATCCCTCCCACCCCCAAGCCCTCATGGACCAGCCGAAGGTAGGCCGGCCACCTCAACCCCTGGTCGGGTGGGTGGGCTAGGGTAGTTTCGCCAGCTCGGCTCGAGCTTCGGTGACGATCGGGAGGCCTTCGTCGCCGTCCTTCAGGCGCGCGAGAAAGGCGCCGTAGGCCTGGCGAGCTGCCTGTTGGTTTCC
>JAUWSP010000109.1 GCA_030610025.1 Acidobacteriota bacterium
CGCGGCGGCGGCCGCGCCTGGATTGATTCGCATAGAGAAGGTGAGGTGATTGAATAGTGCCGTTGGTCAGTGTGCGAGAGGACGAGAGCTTCGAGAGTGCCCTGCGCCGCTTCAAGCGCAAGTGTGAGAAGTCAGGAATTCTCACCGAGTTGAAGAAGAGGCAGCACTTCGAGAAGCCATCGGTCAAGCGCAAGCGCAAAGTCGTACAGGCGCGCAAGAAGATGTTGCGCAAACTGTCTGAAGAGCGCCGGCTTGGTTTGAGCTGAGCGGTTCTTCGAACTTGGCGAGATCTAGAGAGCGGGGAGAGATCCCCGCTCTTTTACCTTTCCACCCAAAGCCCCTAGTAAACTCCGGTGAACATGGAAGACAGTGCGTTGCGGGTGACCTCGGCGGCCTCAGAGGCTGCCCTCGAGCTACCCGCGCTTCTGTCCCTCGTGGCAGATCTGGCAGTCACGGATGTGGGGCGTCTGCTCGTCGAGGGCCTTCGCCCCTTTCAGTCGCGGCCGGGCCTGGAGGGTCACCGACAGCGACTGTCCGAAGTGGGGGTGTTGTTGAACGAAGGCTCCCTGGTACAGAGCCTGGAAGACCCGATCCTGCCGTTGCTGGAGAACCTGAGACAGGGTGATGCTGCTGTCTCCGGCCGAGATCTGGTACGACTGGCGCGGGTACTCGAGATAGCGCACGAAGCTTGTCGTCGGATCGCCACCAGCGAATCGGAGAGTCCAGCCCTCGAAGAGTTGCGGACCCGTCTGCCGGATGCGGAGCCGCTTCGCCGCAGGATCGGCAAGACCCTGAACCAGCGCGGGGTTGTGCGAGACGATGCCAGTCCCGCGTTGACAGCGCTGCGTCGTCGATCGCGCCGCGTCCGCGATGGCCTGTACAAGAGCCTTCAGGAAACCGCCTCCCAACATGAAGAGCACCTGAGTGAGAAGACGGTATCCCTGAAGGATGGCCGTCTGATGCTCCTGCTCCAAGCCGGGTCCCGAGGTCGTATCAAGGGCCTGGTACATGGTCGGTCGGGGACTGGCCAGAGCCTCTACTTCGAGCCCTTGAGTGTCGTAGAGGCCAACAATGGTCTTCAGGAAACCCTGGAGGAAGAGGAGGCCGAGCGCCGCAGGATTCTCATAGAGCTGCTGGAAGAGGTTCGGGAGGCGCTGCCCGACCTGGAGGCGAATGTCGAGTTCGTAGCCGAGCTCGATCTGCTGCAGAGCATGGATCGCATCGGCGACCGGTGCCGAGGGCGCTTGGCAGAGATCTCTGAGGGTCACTCGCTGTGCCTGGTCGGTGCCAGGCACCCGCTTCTCGATCCTGCCCTGGCGGAGCTGCGAGAAGTGGCGCTGGGGCAAGCGGGTCATGTCGAGCCCATCGTGCCGTTGGATGTCGAGCTCGATGACGAACGACGCCTGTTGGTCATCACCGGTCCCAACGCTGGTGGCAAGACCGTGGCTCTGAAGACGGTGGGGTTGTTGGCACTCGCCCATCAGTGTGGGTTGCCGGTACCTGCGGAGAGGGGGACGCGGTTTCCGTTCTTCCGCGCCGTGGTGGCAACCGTGGGCGACGAGCAGGATCTGCTGACCGACCGCTCGACCTTCAGTGGTCGGCTGCTGCGACTCAAGGAAGCCTGGGAGCTGGCCGGCCCCGACAGCTTGATCTTGCTGGACGAGCTGGGGTCGGGGACCGACCCTGACGTAGGCGCAGCCCTTGCCATGGCGCTGGTCGAAGAGCTTCTGGAGAAGGAGTCCCTGGCGGTCCTCACGACCCACTTGTCACAGTTGGCTGCCTTGGCGCTGGAACGCACGGGTGCATCATGTGCTGCCATGGAATTCGACTCGGAGACGGGTCGGCCGACCTATCGGTTGCAGCCTGGGGCGCCAGGTGCGAGCGAAGCTCTGGCCCTGGCCCAGAGGTTGGGCTTGCCGGCCAGCCTGGTAGGCCGCGCCGAGGAGCTCCTGGGGCCGGAGCATCGGAATCTTCAACGACTCTTGCAGGAGGTGGAGCTCGTGCGCCGACAGCTGGCAGACGAGCAGACCCTTCAGGAGCGAAAGAGGCTCGCTCTGGAGGACGAGTTGGACGAGGTCTCTGAGCAGCGCTCGGCACTCGAGCAGGAGCGGCGGGGACTCGGCGCGAAGCTGAAGGAGGAGTTGGATTCGTTCCAGCGAAAGGTGCGGAGTCAGCTCCAAGCCGAGTTCGAGGCCATGCGGCAGCAGCTCGCAGCCGGAAGAAAAAAGGGGGTACCGGCGGCCTCGGTCGAGAGGCTCTTTCAGGACGCGCCGGTGGTCGAGCACGATGACGAGACCGCTGGACAACCGATCTCCGTCGGCGATGAGGTGCGGCACGCGGGGCTCGGTTGGGTAGGAACGCTGCAGAAGATTCGGGATACTAAGGCGGAGGTCCTGGTGCGGGGCAAGCGATTCCGCTGTGAGTTGGAGGATCTGGCCCCCGCTACCGGCTCCGATGTGGACGTGGCTGAGTCGGCGCCGTCGGTTCGACTGCAACGGGAGGGCGAGAACGAAGGTGAGCTCGACAAGGAGCTGAATCTCATCGGCTGGCGCGTGGAGCCGGCCCTCGAGGAATTGGACAGCTACCTGGATCGAGCCCTGCTGAGTCCCCACCGCGAGATCCGAGTCGTCCATGGATTCGGTTCGGGCCGATTGCGACGGGCGGTGCGAGACTATCTTCGGGATCACCCGGCAGTGTCGGGATCGAGACCGGGGCGCGGCAATGAGGGAGGCGACGGGGCCACGGTGGTCAGCATGAGGAGATCCTAGATGGCGTTGAGCAACATCCAACTCACGCCGCAGTTCGTTCAGGCGGTGCGCGATGTGGTGGATATCGTCGACATCGCCGCCGAGCACACCCGTCTGCGCAAGAGCGGGCGCCGACAGATGGGCCGATGCCCACTGCATCGTGAAAAGACCCCTTCGTTCAGCGTCGATCCGGGCCAGGGGCTGTTCTATTGCTTTGGCTGTGGCCGTGGTGGCGATGCCATCAAGCTCCACATGCTGCTGAGCGGAGATGACTTCCCCGCCGCGATCGAGACCCTGGCACGCCGCTATGGGGTGCCCCTACCGCCACCGCGCCAACAGAGAGGTGGGCCGCGAGAACCCGATCTCGAGCCGGCGCTGGAGGCGGCCGCGCAGTTCTTTGTCGATGCCCTGAAGCGGTCACCCGAGACCCAGGCCTATCTCGAGAGGCGTCAGATGCCCCGGGAGTTGGTGGAGCGCTTCGGTGTCGGTTATGCCCCTGACGGTTGGACCCATCTCCTCGAAGCGCTGAATCACCGGATTCCCCTGGCGGATCTGAAGGCCGCAGGCCTGGTCGGTATTTCGAAGAAGTCGGGCAAGTACTACGATCGTTTTCGTCAACGCCTGATGTTTCCGATCCGGTCGGCCTCTGGTCGGCTCCTGGGGTTCGGAGGGCGCACTCTGGCGGACGATCCCGCGAAGTACGTCAACAGTCACGAGACCGCCGCCTTCCGCAAGGGCTATGTCCTTTACGGGCTGGACATGGCGAAGAGAGCCATTCGAGAAAGCAGCACGGCCTTGGTGGTGGAAGGCTACTTCGACGTCCTGGGTGCAGTGGCCTCCGGGGTGGATGCCACCGTGGCAACCATGGGCACGGCCCTCACCGAGGATCAGGCGCGCCTGCTGAGCCGCTTCGCGAGCGACGTGATCGTGGGCTATGACGGTGACGAGGCGGGCGAGCGGGCCTTTCAACGCGTTCTACCTCTTCTGTTGTCCCAGGGCCTGACCGTAAGGCGGGCCCTCTTCGGCAAGGATCAGGATCCGGATTCTCTGCGTACCTCGGACGGGCCGGAAGTCGTGCTCGAGGCGATCACCGGGGCGGAGGATGCGGTACTGATGGAGCTGGAGCGCCTGATTCCTCCGGCTGTCCACCAGGACCCCCGCCTGCAAGCCCGCGCCGGCAAGCAGGTGAGCGAGCTCTTGCAGTCGGTTAGCGACAGCATTCTGCGGTACAGCTACAGTCAAAAGGCTTCCGAACGTCTCGGAGTGCCCGTCGAAATCCTCTGGCGACGAGTCGGTGGCAAGCCGGATCTGGAGCCGAAGAGCCCGACCCAGGCTGGCCTCACCGGCCCCAAATTGGTGCGGAGCCTGGAGGAGCAGACTCTTCAGCTCCTCCTGGCAGGAGACGAAGAGCTCCCTCCGCCGGAGGATCTGCCGGCCCCGGAGGTCTTCCTGATCCCCGCGTGCAGGAATATTTACAGAGCGTTTTGCGATCTATATAGAGGCGGAGGAGGCGAGCGGCCAGCGGCGAAAGAGGTTGTGGCCAGCGTCCCCCTCGACAGCGAAGAAGTTGACCAAATGGCTCGCCTTCTGCTAGAAAATTCGATCGCTGAAGAGGCGAACGGCCTGGGCGTGGCTTTGGGTCAGCTGACTCGGCGTTGGGTGCAGCAACGCTTGCGAGAGCTCTCGGGCGAGATCTCCGAAGCGCAAAGGGCCGGCGACGATGAACGTCTAATGGCCCTGCTCGAGGAGAAGACCGCTCTCAGTAGGGCCTTGCATCGCCGCCGAGAGGAATGAAATCTTGAGTACTCTGACCACTTCCGTTCCAGTCGAAGAGAGGTTTCCGTCGGTAAGGCAGCTCACGGAGTTGGGCAAGGAGAAGGGCTACCTGCTCTACGACGAGATCTACGATCTTCTTCCTGATGAGGTCGTCTCTCTTCCTGACGAGCTGGACGCAATCTACATTCGTTTTGGTGACTTGGGAATCGAGATCATCGATCGTCCCGATCGCTACCGAAACCGCGAGGATCTGGATACCGGAGACTCGGGTTTCGCCAAGGCGGCCGGCGTAGAAGCCCAGGAGTACGCGGTCACCGAGCAGGAAAAGACCAACGATCCGGTACGTATGTACCTGCGTGAGATGGGTACGGTTCCGCTGTTGGATCGTGAGGGTGAAGTCGAGATCGCCCAGCGGATCGAACAGGGTGAGTGGACGATCTACGAAGCCCTCTGTGGGAACCCGGTGGTGCTGCGGGAGCTCCTGCGGCTCAACGAGCTGGCGCAGCGTGACGACCGCGTCCTGATGCAGCTGACCACCAGCGATACCGATGAGACACTGGACGCCAAAGCCAGCGAGCGAATCAAGACCAATCTCAGGATCTTCAAGCGCATCGAAAAGAACGATCGGGCCATCGATACCCTGCACAAGCGACAGAAGCGCTTCAAGCAGGGCAGCCCGAAGTTCCAGGAGACCGATCGCGAGATCGATCGATTGGTGGCGAAGATCGCCAAGGACATCCGCTCGATCGATTTCTCTCTCCAGACCCGCAATCAGCTTGTGGCCTTCCTGAAGAATCTCAATACGCAGTTCGTGCGCAACGAGAAAGATATCCGCCGGGCCAAGATCGCGCTCGATCGGGAGAAAAACAAACAGCTCCAGTCACTGCACCGGCGGCGCATCGACAAGTACCGCCGCAAGATCAAGGATCTGGAAGAGCGCTACGGAACGAGTCGTTCGGAGGTCTCGGCGACCATCTCCAAGATCCGACAGGGTGAGGCACGCTGTGAGCGGGCCAAGGAGGAGTTGATCGTTGCCAATCTCCGGTTGGTGGTCTCCATCGCCAAGAAGTATACGAACCGGGGACTGCAATTCCTGGACCTGATTCAGGAAGGCAACATCGGTCTCATGAAGGCGGTGGAGAAGTTCGAGTACCGCCGCGGATACAAGTTCTCCACCTATGCCACCTGGTGGATTCGACAGGCAATCACTCGTGCGATCGCCGACCAGGCGCGCACCATCCGGATCCCGGTGCACATGATCGAAACGATCAACAAGCTGACGCGGACCAGCCGATCCCTGGTTCAGGAATTGGGGCGCGAGCCTACTGCAGCGGAGATTGGCGCCAGGATGGATCTACCGGCCTCGAAGGTTCGAAAGATCATGAAGATCGCCCAGGAGCCCATCTCCCTCGAGACACCGATCGGTGAGGAGGAGGATTCGCATCTCGGCGATTTCATCGAAGACAAGAACGCGGCCTCGCCCGTGGAGTCGGTGATTGGCAACAACCTCAAGGATTCGACTGGCGATGTGCTCAAGAGCCTCACGCCGCGCGAAGAGCTGGTTTTGAGAATGCGCTTCGGCGTGGGCGATGGCTCGGAGCACACCCTGGAAGAGGTCGGGCGATCCTTCAACGTCACTCGCGAGAGGATTCGCCAGATCGAGTCGAAGGCCCTGCGCAAACTGCGGCATCCGAGCAGGGCGAGTCGGCTGAAGCCTTTTCTGGACGGGTCCAGCTGATTCGACCGCACATTTCGTTCCGGGCGACGATTGACAAAGAGGACTTCGGCTCCTAATATCTCGCCCTTGAAGGCCTGCAAAGGCCCCATATTCCTCGGTAGCTCAGTGGTAGAGCGGTCGGCTGTTAACCGATTGGTCGGGGGTTCGACTCCCTCCCGGGGAGCCACTTGAGATTCCTGGCCGCCGGCGCCGTCTCCGGCGGCCAGTTTGTTGGACCACCCGGCCCCGCTGAGAACAACTTCCATGCCGGACAACGAAATGCTCGCTTCCGAGCCCCGCGACCTGGCCCTCGAACGCCTCATGGAGGAGGAGGGGGGGCGGATGTACGGTCTCGGAATGAAGCTCTGTGGGAACAGCGAGGAAGCCGAGGACCTGGTGCAGGAGACCTTCCTGCAGGCTTTCCGCAAATGGGATCAGTTCGAAGGCCGCTCAGCGCCAAGTAGCTGGCTCTACACCATCGCGGCCAGGATCTGCCAAAGGCGGAATCGACTCCGCTCGGGCGAGCCGACCAGGGTCGAGTCGCTCTCCGAGCTGCTGCCCTCGGGCCAGCCGATGGTCGCCGTGATTCCCTCCTCCGAGGAGAGCCAACTCGATGAGCAGCTGAGGCGCGAGGCCCGGGAGAGGGTGGATCGGGCGCTTGCCAAGCTGCCGATCCATCTGCGACTACCGCTGCTTCTGAAGGACATCACCGAGCTGTCCCTGTCGCAGATTGCCGACATCCTGGGTCTCAAGGAGGCAACGGTCAAGACCAGGGTTCACCGTGCCCGATTGGCCCTCCGAAAGGAACTGGCCCAGGGACTTCCCCAGCGCGAGGAACCGCCTCCAGATCATTCGCGGAAGGTCTGCCTGGATCTTCTGAGCGCCAAGCAGGAGGCTCTCGATCGCGGAGTCGAGTTTCCGGTACCTCCGGATGAGCTCTGTTCGCGCTGCCGGTCCCTGATGTCGACGCTCGATCTGACCTTCGATGCCTGTCGTCAGCTCGATCTCGATCGGCTTCCAGAGTCCCTTCGACAGTCGATTCTCGAACAGGCGTCCGCGGGCTGACCGCTTCCCTTTCGGCAATCCGAATCGCCTGCGAAGCTCAGCTTCCACGGTCGAGCCGGGCCTGTGGTAGTTTTTTCGTCTCTGAAACAAGGCAGATCGGAAAGGAGATGCAATGACCGAGAAGAAAGGTCTGAGCCCATGGGCATGGGTGGCTATTGGTTGTGGTGGCCTGTTGTTGGTGGCGATGATCGTCATGATGGTGGGTGGCATGTTCGTCGCCAAGAAGGTCGGCGACTTCGCAGAGGACTTCGAGGAGAACCCGGCGGCGGCTGCCGAGATGCTGATCAAGATGAGCCCCGACCTGGAGTTGGTGGACAGCGACCGGGATGCAGGCACGATAACCATCCGCAACAAGGAGGATGGCGAAGTCATAACGGTCAACTACGAGGACATCGAAAAGGGCAAGCTGAGCTTCGAGACCGACGAGGGAGAGGTGACCCTCAGTGCTTCGGGTGACCCAGAGGAAGGTCTGTTGACCGTTACCACGGATGGTGAAGAGACCATGCGAATCGGCAGCTCCGATATGGACGACATTCCCGACTGGGTGCCGGTGTTCCCTGGCGCTACGGCAACCGGTACCTACTCGGCATCGACACCCGATGGCATGGGTGGGTCTTTCCAACTGACTTCTTCAGACTCCGCGGATGAAGTTCTAGCTTTCTATGTCGAGCAGCTCGAAGACGGCGACTGGAGCGTCCAGAAG
>JAUWSP010000394.1 GCA_030610025.1 Acidobacteriota bacterium
AAGACGAATTCCAGAAAGCGCTCGTCGCTGACCGACTGCCCCGAGATATTGATCGCGATCAGGGTGTCCTCAGCCCCGACGTCCCTGATCCGGTCGCTGATGGCGATCAGGGTATTGCGAACCACCCACTGGTCGATGGCGGAGGCGAGGCGATGGCGCTCGGCCAGCGGGATGAACTCCCCAGGAAGAATCAGGCCTCCATTGCCGTCCCGCATCCTGAGGAGAACCTCGTACATCCAGGGTGCGGAGTCGACGGCCAGGATCGGTTGAATGAGTTGCCCGTAGAGCTCGAAGCCGTCTTCTCTGAGAGCTTCCTGAACGTTCTGGAGAATCTGCAGCTGAGATTGACGCTCACTGGTCTCTACCTCTGCAGGTTCGAATTCACAGGAGCGATTGCCCCCCGCCTGCTTGGCCCTGTAGCAAGCCGTTTCGGCGCCGCTGAGAACCTCTGGTACCTCGGCACTGTCGGAGTTGAGGCAGACCGCTCCGAGGCTGACACTGGCGGGCACCGAGGTCTTGTTCCAGGTCAGGCGGAAGTTCCTGAGATCCTTGAATAGCTTGTTGGTAATCTCGCGCGCCTGAGACGCAGGGCAGTTCTCGAGCAATACCCCGATTTTGTCTCCACCGACCCGCCCGAGCGTATCGGTCTCGCGAAAGCGGGTCTTCAGGAACGACGCGAACTGCTTCAGCATCTTGTCTCCTGCCGGATGGCCGAAGGTGTCGTTGAAGAGCTTGAAGTCGTCCAGGTCGAGATACAGCAGCGTGTGCTGTTGATTGGTCTCGGTGGTACCCGCCAGCAGTTGAGCGAGCTGCCGTTCGAACTCTGTCCGATTGACGAGATCCGTCAGGTGGTCGTGCGTCGCGAGATAGACGACGCTGCGGTCGGCTGTCTCGAGGGCGAGTAGATCCTTCAGAACGAAGACCCGTCCGGTGGGTTCGCCATCGGGGTCGTGAAGCAGGGCCTCATGCAACCTGACGGGTATCTCACTCCCATCTGGATGAACCATCAGGACATCCCGGGGTTTCCTGTCCCGCTGCGAGTCGCTCCCCAAGGCCGAGATGGGGTCTGAGATCGGTTCGTGGCTCTTCTGATCGACCAGATGGAGCACCTCGGCAAGCGGTCTGCCCTGGGCCTCTTCTTGACTGAGTCCGAGGAGCTTCTGGGCCGTATTGGAGAGCTCTTCCACGGTGGCTTCGATGTCGGTCCGGATGAGTCCGTCGGCGATCGAGGCAAGAACAGCCAGGGTCTCTTCCTGATCCTGGTAGAGGGCCTCTTCAGCACGACGCCTCTCGGAGATATCGGTCGCGACTCCCACCAGATGAGGGCCATGGGACACGACGCTCGAGATGGGCTGACCGCGCAGCACCAGCCAGTGGATGTCGCCTTCCGGATCTCGCAGCCGGATCTCGACAAAGAGCGGTTCGCCATGGCTGAGCGAATTACGGATCTCTTGCTTGAGGAGCACCAGATCCTCGGGGTGAACGGCCTCGAAGAGGGTCCGGCTGCTGGTCGCGAGAATGGGTGCTGCGGTGGAATCGAGGATCTCCTTGGGCAAGCCCGAGATCATCAAGACGTCTTCTTGGACCCTCCATTCCCAGCTCACCGTCCTGCCGGCTCGCTGTACGAGCTTCAGCTGCACTTCTCGATCCCGCCTGTCGTGCTCGGCCTTCTTGTACCCGGTGATGTCGAAGGCCGTCGCCAGCATGGCCATCGCACCCCGGAAGAAGATCGGCTGCACTCGGAGATCTACCCACACCGTCTCACCACCCGATTGCAGGAGCTCGACCTGATGGTGAGCTGCGGCCCCCTTTTGCAGATTGTTCTGGATGGCTCGCCTGGACCTGGGATGGAACAGCTCGATAAAGGGTTGCCCGAGAATCTCCCGGGCACTCTTTCCTGTGAGCTGCCGACAAGCAGGGTTGATGTAGAGCGCCTTGTCGGCGTCGAAGACGAAGAGGGCCGCCGCAGTGCCTTCGATCAGAGGGTGGAACCCCTCGTCGGGTGGAGCCGGAGTCTTAGTCACCTCGCTTAGATCTTAGAGCCCACGGATTGGCGGCGCTATTCGCTTTTTCACAGTCGGCAACCGACAGTCGGCGTCGCCATTCGAGCTCGCAGCCGCGGGGGATGGCGCCAACTGTGAGGATGTGGCAAGATGGCGCGCCGCAAGGCAGCAACGGGGTCATCTCGGTCAAGAACAGGTACGGGGGAGGAATCGGACGTGAAGATTGCTGTGTGGGCTTTTGGTTTGGCGCTGACTTTCGTCGCGGCGGTCTGGCCGGCGCAGGAGATCCATGACGAAATCGAGCTGACCCGGTCCATCATCCAGACGCAGCGCCAAGCGATCGTGACGGCGGCGATGCAGCTGACCGGAGAGGAAAGCCAGACGTTCTGGCCGCTCTATCACGATTATCGCGCCGCCATGAGGAAAGTCGATGACCGCTCTGTGAGTCTGATCAGCGACTATTCCGAGAATTTCGACACGATGACCGATGAGATCGCTCAAGGGATGCTCAAAGAGTTCATCGGCATCCAACAAGCGGAGCTCGACGTCACCCGCAAGTACCTGAAGAGATTCCAGAAGATCCTGCCCGCCAATAAGGTGGCTCGTTTTTTTCAGCTGGAGAACAAGCTGGACACAGTGATCGACTTCGAATTGGCGTCCGAAATTCCGTTAGTGCCCTGAGTGGACACGAGCGAAGGTCAGGCCAGCAGGGTCGCCGGACGGCTGACGAAACTCGGGCTCCGATTCGGGCTCGGCGGGATGTTGGCGCTCGTTGCACCTCAGGTCGATGTAGCCTCGGTCGCTATCCTGATCGGTCTGATTCTGGTCGGTGCGGGCGTCGGTTTCGTTGTACTGGCTCTCGATGCCCAGACTGGGGGAAAGGGGATGGTCCCCTTGCTCCTGGGGATGGTCGGGTCGGTGACCGGAGGATTTCTCCTGATCTGGCCGGCGATGACACCCGTTTCGCTGATCGCGTTGCTGGCAACCTATTCACTGCTGAACGCCGTGTTGATGCTGGTCTTCGGGATGCAGCTCCGACCGATTCGTGGCTGGATCTGGCTGCTGGCCGGAAGTACTGTGTCGGCGTCACTCGCAGCATCGATCCGGTACCAGTTCCCTGTTTCTGGGGGTTCGTCCATCGGGGCCCTCGTGGGCATCAACCTTCTGACCATGGGAGGGTGCCTGGTTGCTTTACAGGGCTTCGAGGTGTCGGCACCGAGTGCCGAGCCCGCATGAATCATGCGGGCTAGATCGGCGATACGGATATGGCTATTTGACATCTCGGCGCCAGTGAGCACAATAGTGAGAGTCCGCAAAGGAGCCAGAGTATGATCCATCAGATGAACATGGAACGAAGGAAGGTCAAGGTGACCGTGAATATGTCACCCGATATGGTTGCCGCTCTGAAAGTGGCGAGCTTCCAGCGCCGCTCCTCGGGGTCGGTGGATAGCGGTCTGTCTGAGCTGGTTCGTGAGGCGGTCGAGGAATGGCTGGATCGAGAGATCAACGGTGCGGGCCTGATGTCCATGCATGGCTAGGATCCGGGCGGGTACCTGGTTCCCTCCGCCCACCCAAAACCAATCAGACGGTCGGTATGTCGTGCCGACTTCGAGCCAACCGCCTCGGTACCATCCGCAGGTGGCGAGCCCGACAGTTCTCGCAGGCGGCTGGCCTAGACGGTCGCCTGCCGGATCTTGCGCTTGAGCCGATGGATTTGTCGGCGGACCTTCTTCAACTCCTGATGATCGTGGGCTTCGAGGGCCGCCTGACGCTGCAGCTTGAGCTCTCGGATCTCCAACTTGATCTTCG
>JAUWSP010000097.1 GCA_030610025.1 Acidobacteriota bacterium
CAATCGTGCGATGACTCTCAGCGTCTTGTCCGTCATGGCGGTCTCCTCTCCGATTCCCATCCCTACTCATCCGAACCTGGCTCGACCGGCCTGTCTGGCCCTGTTTCTGGCAATGGCCTTGTGCTCGAGCCTCGGATCGCGGATCCCGACAGTTGATGTGCTGCTGCTACCAATTCTGCCACAACCGTCCGGTGGAGAGTGTCCGCCGCATCGTGGACAAGGCCAGGCCATATAATCGTGGCATCGAGCCAGCGACATTGCTCAGTTGAGGATTGGCCATGGACTCGGATTTCCGCATCATTCAGAATGGATCACTGACCTGCCTACCGACGGCCGATTGGAAGCGGGAATTCCTGGCCGCGGTCGCCCGAGGTCGACGACGGCTCGACTTCATGTCGGCGGAGCACCACGCGATCCGACGCTCAGCCGTCACCGAGTTGGTCCGAACCGGAGAGCCCATCAAGCCCGAGACCTTTTCGCAAAAGTTGGACATCTCGATCTCCCGTACAATCGAGATCCTCGATGAGCTGGAACGCAATCTCTTCTTCCTGGTTCGCAACGATGAAGGCGACGTCTCCTGGGCCTTTCCTGTCACCACGGACAAGACTCCACACAAGCTCACATTCAGCACCGGTGAACGTCTGTACGGCGCCTGAGCGGAGGACGCTTTCGTAGCGCCCTTCGTGCAAGGGCGATTGACCGATACTCTCACCACGGCCACGATCGAAACGTCTTGCGGCCACTGCGGCCAGCAGATGCGACTCACCGTCGACAGCGAGATGCGATACGACGCGGAGCTGGCGGGGTCGAATCCCATGTTCTTCGAGCCGCAGATCGATTGGCCGAGATTCCGTGAACCCAACATCAGCCACGCCTACTGACGCACCAGCGTCTTCTTCTGGTCAGAAGATCACGCTCTGGAGCACTTCGAAGCCGGCAAGCTCGAGAACGGAGATCTCCTGACGCTCGAGCAGAGTGCGGTGTTCTCACCCATCGGACAGGCAGCTTTGTTCGGCCTGGAGTAGGGCACCCTTGTTCTAGGTGTCTGCTGCAGATTTCAGGTCGCGGGGAGAGAGAACCCCAACAGTGGTGGCATCCCCTGTAATGCTCCGCCGGTGGTAGTCGATCTGTCCCAGGTGATAGGCGAGATGGGCTACGAGATGGACCATAAACTCTCCGACCGTCGGTCGAACACCCGCAACCTCCTGCGGGAAAGGACGATCCATCGCCTCCTCTTCGAGTGTCGCGAAGGTCGCATCCAGCGCGGCGATGGTCTTGTCGAGCTCTTCCACCATCTCGGACACGGGGACGTCACGGCGACCGAATTCGGCCTCCCGGTCGCGGACGTATCCCGAGCTCCCAAGCTGCGCGCCTACGAAATGCTGCAGGTTGCCAGCCACATGGAGTGCGATCGTGCCGGCGGTATTCGGAAGGCCGGGCACCGATCGCCAGATATCGGCCTCGTCCCGGTAGGCCAGGAGCTCTCTCTTCATACCTTCCAGCTCCCGAATCATGATGTGATGGATGTGCTCGATGAACACCGATCGACCTCCCTTTGAGCTTGCTCTCGATCGACTCGTCGCCGACGAGACTCAATGTCGGATTCCGAAGTTGGAGAACTCGTCGTCGTAGTCCAGGTCTTCTATTCGCACGTGGCGCACCACCGCCATGGGAGGACCGTCTCCCGCCCAGGTCATCAACGCATCCACCGCTGCGGCCTCGCCCTCGGCAACGATCTCCACCGAGCCGTCAGGAAGATTCCGGGCGTATCCACGAACCCCGAGGAGTTTCGCTTCTTGCATGGTGTTGGCCCTGAACCAGACACCCTGCACGCGGCCCATCACGATTGCCTTGACCTTCCTCATCATGGATCGACCCTTCCTGGAGGCTGGGCGAACGATAGCACTACGGGTGCACGGCCCCGAACCGGAGCCTTGGATCGGTTACCAGCAGTGGCGGTTTACGAACGAGCGGCCAGGGTGTTGTAGAGCCAGGCAAAGATGGCGCCCCCGATCGCACCATCCACCAGGCCCCAGGCCAGACCCGCCAAGCTACCGGCCGCATTGAGACCGTAGCCTCGATAGATCTGACCGATGAAGGTCATCCGGTCCGACGAGCCATCGAGAAGGATGATCCACCAGGTCACAAAGAACAGCCCCAGTCCCAACAGGAGTCCACAGGTGATCGCGAAAGCCTTGACATCCAGTTTCATGGCGTCCTCCTTGCAGACAGCCTACACCCAACTGTGACCTTTCGTGCCTTACAAGCACACGAGAAGCCAAGGCTGCCTGCCTGGGCTCAGTCCGCTCGCCCTGGACCGAGCTCCTGCGCCAGCTCCTGCAAGTAGGCGAGCATGAACTCGGTTCGCCTCACGGCTTCCTTGCGCCCCGCGTCGGTCTGCATGCTTTCGCCCAAGCGAAGCAGCTTGGTGTAGAAGTGATCGATCGTGGTCACCGAATCGTCGGGAGCTCGCGTCTCGCAGAAGGGGTCTTCCGCATCGTAGAGGGGGCGATCGAGGCTGCCTCCCAGCATCAGGCACCGGGCGACTCCGATAGCGCCCAGCGAATCGAGTCGATCTGCATCCTGAACGACCTTGGCTTCGATCGTCAGGGGAGTGATGCCCGCCGAAAAGCTGTGGGCCTCGATGGCATGCTCGATCTCGTCGAGGCAGGCCGGATCGTAGCCGGTACTCCCAAGCCACCCACGCGCTGTCCGAGCTGCCGCTTTCGAGGCGCCCGATCTGTCGGCAGAGTCCTTTGGGACGACCACGCAATCGTGCAACCATGCCGCGGGTAGGACCACCTCGAGTCTGGCGCTTTCGGCCCCTGCGAGTCGCACCGCGTTGGCAACGACTCGCCTCACGTGGTCCATCCCGTGCGCCGGATCGATCTTGCCCCGGTCACGCAAGAATCGCTCGAAAAGGTCTTCCCATCGGTCCTGATCCAACATGCGGCTCCCTACATCCGTTCGGTCACTCTAGCCAGGCGGGCCGAGGATACCCGAGCCTACATTGCCTCCAGGTAGGACGGCCCCCCGAGCTGCCACATCTGTCGCAGGATCCACTCGGCCCTCTCTTCCACGTAGGGGGATGGCTTGCGGGCAGACATTCGTTTCGGGCTCGGCAGCACGGCTGCCAGCAAGGCCGCTTCCCTCTCACTCAGCATCGAGGCGGGTTTGCCGAAAAAGCTCTGAGCGGCGGCTTCGGCTCCGAAGACTCCAGGGCCGAACTCGGCCACATTCAGGTAGACCTCGAGGATTCGCCGTTTCGGCCACAAGGCCTCGACGAAGAGCGTGAAATAGGCCTCGAGGCCCTTCCGGGTCCAGCTCCTGCCAGGCCAGAGGTAGAGGTTCTTGACGACCTGCTGTGTGATGGTGCTGGCGCCTCGTCCCTTGGATCCTCCCTCTTCCAGGGCTGAACGGATGGATTCCGTATCGAAACCTCGATGCTCTGGGAACTTCTGGTCCTCTGCCGCGACGACCGCTAGCGGCAGGTGAGTCGAAATGGACTCCCACGGGACCCACTGCTGATCGAACTGCGTGCCGTCGGCCTGGGATTGCATCATGAAGGCGCTGTTCGGCGGCTCGAGCCAACGCCACGGCAAGACGAGCAGAACCGGTACGCCGATTGCCACCACCAACGCGACGCAGGAGGCACGCACCAACAGATTACGGCGTCGGCCCTTCCGACTCACGACCTAACCCGCATTATTCAAGAGGTTCGCGGTTCTGAGTATTCGAGAAATTCGATGGGCGCCCCGTCATCGACAATGAAGGCCACGCTGACTCCCTCTGATGGAGAGTTGGGTGCGATCAGGATTTCCTTGCCGGCGATGGCGGCTGCGAGATCGGCCACTTCGAAGGCCACGTGGGGAACGCTCTTCACGAGCTCTGGGAGTGGACTGTCATCTTCGAACCTCAACCATTCCACACCGAAAGGGCCGCGATCGAAGCTCGAGACGTACATCTTGAACTCTGGCAGGTACTCCTCGTTCTCCCGTCTCTCCCGCGTCGGAATCCCGATGTGGTGGTACTTCAGTCCCGGCTCCACTCTCAGCTCCTTGCCTAGTCGTGTCGGTCCGGCCCTGGCTCAGTCGACACCGTAGAACTCTTCGACGATCTCCAGTGACGGCCTCGAGACCACGACATACGAGGGCTGCCCGAGTCGCTTCCAGAGTCGGAATCGGTCTTCGTGGTTGGGTTCGGAGACCAGCAGTGAGATCACCGCTCCATGAGCCACGATCGCCAGGGTCTGATCGGGAAACTCCTCGAGCACACCCCCTACCGCTGTCGCGAACCGCCCCCGGGCCTCCTCGGCCGTCTCGGTACCCACGATGACCATGTCAGGCTCGGCGAAGAACCGGCGAAAGGTCTCTTGATAGGCCTCGAAGCCGCGAAATCCGAGACCTGTCCGGTCGGTCTCTTGCAGACCCGGCCGGACAATATGGGTGCGGGACAGCTGGGAAGCCAGGAGCTCTGCCGTTTCCACCGCTTTCGGCTCATTGCTGGAAACGATGCGAGTGAGATCGAAGCGTCGAAGCTTGTCCGCCAGAGGACCACACCGCTTGCGGCCTTCCTGGGAGAGCTGCCAGAACCGGGACTCCGTCTGAATCTGCATCTCCGGAAGAGAGTGCTTGATCAGGATGAGTCTTGATGGGCTATCGCGATCGGTCATGGCTCTCGGCCAGATCTCCTGCCGCCGCCCCTCAGGAGCCGGCGAGAGGAATTACATAGAAGAGCACAGCGAAGAAATGAAATACGCTGCCGGCCAGAACGAACAGGTGCCATATGGCGTGGTGATACGGCATCCGACGCCAAGCATAGAAGACGACACCGCCTGTGTATGCCAAGCCACCGAGGAGGAGCAGCACCAGACCAACGGGAGCCACAGAAGAGAGCAGGGGCTTGGTCGCGACCACCACTACCCAACCCATGGCGACGTACAGGACCACCGAAAGGACGGTCCACTTTCGCAGCATGGTCACCTTGAAGACGATGCCCAGAGTGGCGATGCCCCAGACGATGCCGAAGAGAGTCCACCCCCACGGTCCACGCAGATTCACCAGCATGAACGGCGTGTAGGTGCCCGCTATCAACAAGAAGATCGCGCAGTGGTCGAAAACCCGCAGAACCGACTTTACTCGAACGGTGGGCCAGCTATGGTAGAGCGTGGAGGTCAGGTAGGAAAAGACCAAGGTCGCACCGAAGATGCTGCAGCCGACGACGTGCCAGGAAGTGCCGCGCAGAGCAGCAAACGCAACCAGCGTCGCCAGCCCGCCGATGGCGAGTAGCAGGCCGACGCCATGGGTAATGCTATTGGCGATCTCTTCGGCCGGGCTGTACCGAGCGGCCTTGGCTTGCGTGCTCATCTGACGGACTCTATCTCACTGTGTGCAGAATCTGCCTCGTCAATGCTCACATACCCGCCAGCTTCACGAGGCTTCTGAGGTCGGGAATCTCCAGATCGGGCGAGCTTTGCGTCGGTGGCGCAACTCCGACACCAGGGCATCGGCTCGGGCGATTCACCCAGACGGTGGTGAACCCCAGCCCCTTGGCCGGAGCGTGATCATGAAACAGACTCTGTGCCACATGCAAGACCTGCTGGCGCGGGACCTGGAGCCGATCGAGCGCAAAGTCGAAATTCTGTAGGGAAGGCTTGTAGCTCCCAACCTGTTGAGCGGTGATGACCTCGTCGAATTCGACCCCCAACATCGTCTCGGTGGCGGCGAAAAGATCGTCATCGACGTTCGAGAGAATCACCAGTTCGAAACCTACCTGCAAGCGTTGGAGTGCTTCGACGCTGTCGGGGAACGGTGGCCACCCACCGACCGAATCTGGCAGGGCCAGGAGATCGGCCTCAGATGGAGTGAATCCCAACTCGGCCCCGAGATTCTCCATCACGCCCATCAGGACCTGCTTGTAGGGCTTGTAGGAACCGGCTTCCTGCGCCGCCTCGAACCGAGCGTACAACTGAAGCAGCTCGGCTTGGGAGATTGAGACGCCGTGGCACTCCAAGACGGGCAGCACAGCAGCCAGAATTCCTGCCTCCCAATCAATGATCGTGCCGTAGCAATCGAACGTCAGGTGGGTGAATCTCTCGAACTCGATCATCTCACCGCAACCACCTAGCCGCCGGCCTTCTTCGGCACGTAGAGGTCCGTGATGGTGCCCTCGAAGGCCTCGGCGGCAAGGCCGATCGTTTCAGAAAGGGTCGGGTGCGGGTGGATGGTGAGGCTCAGGTCCGCCGCCTCACAGTCCATCTCGATGGCCAGGGCGACCTCCGCGATCAGGTCCCCGGCGTTCGGACCGACGATGCCCGCCCCCAACACCCGCTGCGTCTCGGGATCGAAGAGGATCTTGGTCAGACCATCGCTTCGCCCCATCCCGAGCGAGCGCCCGCTCGCGGACCACGGAAAGGCGCCCTTCTCGTATGCAACGCCCGTCGCGGCGGCCTCCGTCTCGGTCAATCCCACCCAGGCGATCTCGGGGTCGGTGTAGGCCACGGAGGGTATGACCCGGGCATCGAAGCCACTCTTGAGCCCTGCGGCCACTTCTGCCGCTACCTTGCCTTCATGGGTCGCCTTGTGAGCCAGCATCGGCTGACCCGTGACGTCGCCGATGGCGAAGATATGCGGCACGTTGGTTCGCTGTTGCGAATCGACCGGGAGGAAGCCACGATCATCGACGGCCAGCCCCGCCACCTCGGCACCGATTCGATCTCCATTGGGTCGCCTTCCGACCGACACCAGGACCTTGTCGAAAAGAGTCGGCTCCGGCGCCTTCTCGCCCTCGAAAGTCACTTTGAGGCCACTCTTCAAGGCTTTGATTCCGGACACCCTGGTCTCGAGGTAGATCTTGGCCTTGTAGCGCCGTTTCAGTCGACGCTCGAGCGGCTTGACGAGATCCGCATCGCAGCCAGGAATCAGCCGATCCAGCATTTCGACGATGGTGAGCTCGGAGCCCAGCGCACCGTAGATCATGGCCATCTCGAGCCCGATGATGCCGCCACCGATGACCAGCAGACGCTTCGGAATGTCCTGGAGCTCGAGCGCACCGGTCGAGTCCATCACTCGGGGGTCGTCATAGGGCACACCCGGAATCTCGACGACCCGGGAGCCGACCGCCACGATGGCGCTCTCGAACTCGATGGCTCTCGTCTCCGTTCCCATCTCCACCGTGAGACTGTTCGCCGAGGTGAATCGACCTTCGCCCTGAACGACTTCCACCTGACGCTGCTTGGCAAGCGCGGCGAGGCCTTTGGTCAACCGATCCACCACCGACTGCTTGAAACCCCGGATCTTGTCGAGATCCAGCTTCGGCTTGCCGAAGGCCACCCCGTGCCTCTCCAGATCGGCAGCCTCTTCCATCACCTTGGCCACATGAAGCAGCGCCTTCGAGGGTATGCATCCGACATTCAGGCAGACCCCCCCGAGCCTCGAGTGACGCTCGACGAGAACCACCTTCTTGCCGAGATCGGCAGCTCGAAAGGCGGCCGTATAGCCCCCTGGACCGCCACCAAGGACGAGGACCTCTGTGCTTTCAACCATGCAGGTCTCCTTCGAACCGGGATTCTCGAGTGTCAGAGCAGGAGGCGACGCAAATCGGAGAGCAGCCCACAGAGGTAGGTCGTGAATCGAACTCCCAAGGCACCGTCGATAACCCTGTGATCGTAGGAAAATGAGATCGGAAGCACCAGCCGCGCAGCGAAGTCCTCACCGTTCCAGACCGGCTTCATCGCCGCTCGCGACACTCCGAGAATGGCCACCTCGGGAGCGTTGACGATCGGAGTGAAATCGGTGCCTCCGATACCGCCGAGACTGGTGATGGTGAAGGATGCCCCCTGGATCTGGTCGGGCCGCAGCTTGCCCTGTCGGGCCTGCTCGCTGGTTTCGGCCAGCTCCCTTGCCAGCTCGAAGATCCCCTTCCGGTCGACATCGCGAATGACCGGCACCATCAGACCCTGCTCCGTGTCGACCGCGACCCCTAGGTGGTAGTACCTCTTCAGGATCACGTGCTCACCGTCGGGGTCGAGAGAGCTGTTGACACGAGGGTAGCGCTGCAGCGCACCCACGGCAGCCTTCATCAAGAAGGCCACGGGGGTGAGATTGAACCCTCGAGCTTTTGCCTCTTCGGCGTGGGCGCGCCGGAAGGCGTCCATCTCGGTGATGTCCGCCTCGTCGTGCTGGGTGACATGAGCTACGTGCAGCCAACTGCGATGCACATGGGTCTTGGAGATCATCTGGATGCGAGTCAGTGGCTCGCGCTCGATCTCTCCGAAACGCGAGAAATCGATGATCGGCATCTCGGGCAACCCTGCGGCGCCCTGGCCTCGCGGCTGCGACAGGGTCTTCTTGACGAAGCCCTGCACGTCTTCCCTCAGGACGCGCCCTTTGCGACCGGTGCCCTGG
>JAUWSP010000135.1 GCA_030610025.1 Acidobacteriota bacterium
CTTTGACGGAAAGGACGCTGTCGAGCTTGCAGAGTTAGCCCGCATGATTCATGACCCCACTAGATACCGTGGGGCCCATGAATCATGCGGGTTAGGTGGCCGGCCAGGCAGAAACGACCCATTCCAGGAAACCACGCTCTACCCGGTGCTAGAATCGCGCGGCTCATCACGATGCCCGAGGAGAGAGCATTGGCGAAGCGACATCGAACTGTGGGTGTGCGAGTTGGATCGATTCAGGTCGGGGCAGGCGCCCCGGTTGTTGTCCAATCGATGACCAACACGGACACGGCCGACATCGACTCCACCTACCAGCAGGTGCGCGAGCTCGCGGAGGCGGGCTCCGAGCTGGTCCGCATCACGGTCAACACGGCTGAGGCCGCCGCCGCGGTGCCCGAGATCAAGCGGCGTCTGGAGGATGTCGGTTGCCTCGCGCCGCTGATCGGAGACTTCCACTACAACGGACATGTGCTGCTCGCGCAGTTCCCGGAGTGTGCGGTAGCGCTCGACAAGTTCCGCATCAATCCCGGCAACGTGGGGCATGGTGATCGGAGGGACGACAACTTCGCCACCATCTGTGGGATTGCCGTGGAGCTCGACACACCGGTCCGGATCGGTGTCAACGGTGGCTCCCTGAACCAGGATCTGGTCATGGAGAAGATGCGGCAGAACACCGACCAGGGACTGGGCAAGAGCTCGGAAGAGATCCTCGACGATTGCATGATTCTCTCGGCTGTCCAGTCGACCGAGTTGGCTCTGGAATGCGGCCTGCGGCGGGATCAGATCATCCTTTCATGCAAGGTCTCTCGGCCTCGCGACCTGATTGCGGTCTATCGCCGTCTGGCCTCCGAATCCGAGCAGCCTCTCCATCTGGGTCTGACCGAGGCCGGTATGGGGATGAAAGGGCTCGTGTGGTCGGCTGCGGCCATGGCGGTGCTGCTCGAGGAGGGCATTGGGGACACGATCCGCATCTCCCTGACACCGAGACCGGGTGCCGATCGACGCGAAGAGGTCTACGCCTGTTTGGAGCTCCTCCAGGCTCTCGGTCTGCGCCGCTTCGCTCCCAGCATTACCGCCTGTCCAGGTTGCGGACGGACGACTTCCACGACTTTCCAGGAGCTGGCCCAGAGGGTTCAGGAGTACGTGCGAGAACGCATGCCCCAGTGGAAGGAGCGCTTCGAGGGCGTCGAGACGATGACCGTAGCGGTCATGGGCTGCGTGGTGAACGGCCCAGGCGAATCGAAAGCCGCCAACATCGGTATCAGCTTGCCGGGAACCGGAGAGGCGCCACACTGCCCCGTCTACGTCGATGGTCGCCAGATGACCAGCCTCCAGGGGACCTACTCCGAGCTTTCAGAAGCCTTCCGGGAGATCATCGAGGACTACGTCGAAACGAGCTATTCACCCATCGAGCCAGCATCGGCCGAGAGCTGAGCACCGATTCATGACATCGGCCAGCTCCGTGCCCGATCGGAGGTACATATGCCTGTCTCTTCAGAGGACTATCGCGAAGCATTGCGGCACTTTCCGTCCGGGGTCACCATCGTCACCATCAAGGCCGGTGAGCAGATCCACGGTTTGACGGTGTCGGCCTTTGCGTCGGTGTCGCCCGACCCGCCGCTGATCGCAGTGATGATCGACCATCGACACCATGCCTACCCGTTGTTGGAGGAGGAGGGTGCCGTGTTCGCGGTCAATATGCTGCGAGAAGATCAGCTCGACTTGTCCAACCGCTTCGCCTGGGTGAAGGATGAAGACCGGTTCAGCGAAGGCAACTGGCAAACGGCGATGACTGGAGCTCCAGTCCTGGCGGACGCGCTGGCCTGGCTCGACTGCACGATCCATGGTAGGCGGCCTGCCGGGACCCACACGATCTATCTTGGCGAGGTGCAAGCGAGTAATGTTCCGGAGCCCGAGGCGCCGCCATTGGTCTACTGGAATCGGGGCTATCGGAGGGTTCATCAGCACGAAGAAGAGTAGGGCGGAGCTGGAATCGATCGAATCGGACAGTTCCCAGGCACCGATCTTGAATAAGAGAGGGAAACTGCTGGCCGGGTAGGAGTCACCCTGCCGCCGAAATGAGGTTTGAGTTTGAATTCGAGCAACAAACAGGGTGAATTGCGCCATCTCTGCACCCGGCGTCCCTGGGCACGATATGCGTCGCGGATTGCCGTTATGGCATGGCTGGGTCTTCTAGGGGCGGGCCGGCTCCGAGGCCAGCCGGTTGTCGAAGTCGGTCCGGGCCGCCATGAGATCGAGCTGGAAGCCCTGGATCCGGCGGGCGAGGTCGTGACCGATCAGGTTGCCGGCCGGGTCGAAGCCCTTGTCGATGGGCAGGCCGCACCGATCTCCGAGCTGGGAGAGGCCAGCGGTGAGTGGCGGGTGGTGTTGTTGTTCGACCAGGTCCTGACGAGTCCCCTGGACTTCGGCAACGCAGCGCTGCAGCTGGCGGAGCGCTCCAGGGAGCTGACTCGGCTGGGCCCCGTCGAGATCCTTCTCGCCGGTCGCGAGATGAGAACCGGTCTGCCTGCCACCCGCGATCCGGATGTCCTGGAGCAGGCTCTCCACTGGATTCGACTCCGGGAAGACTCCGACAACCTTCAGGAAGAGCTGCGCTGGAGCCTGATGGAGGACCTGGGCCTCCTCGACGATGAGGAGACTCCCTCGGGGAGTGTCCGCAGCGAACCAGCCGACATCGAGGCGCGAGTTCGGATGGCGGTCCGGGACGAGACAGAGCTGCTACGCGAATACCATGAACAACTGCTGCTTTGGGTGAGCGAGGAGACATCTCCGGGGCCCAAAGCCATCGTCATGGTGGCCAGCGGCTACGACGCCGAGCCCGACGAGTTCTACCGATCTCTTCTGGTGCGGGAGTACGGGGAGCCCACCGCCGCACGATTGGCTCCCCAGCCGGCGCGCCCTTCGGTGCTCGAAGTGGCTCAGACCTTTTCAGCCTACGGTTGGGCGGTGCTGCCCTACGTTCCCGAGCAAAGATCGAATGAGCTCCTGGAGCCGGAGGACGGTGCGCCAGTGGACCAGCAAGGCAAGACCAGGGTCGATGTCGTCATGCAGGATGGCCGCATTGTGGACAAGACGACCATCGGAATCGATCCCCTCAAGTGGCTCAGGGAGCGCCGCGAGAAGGCTCAGAAGGAAGAGGGTGGACCGCCCCTGGTTCTGGACCCGGCAGCGCCGTTGCAGGCGCTGGCCGAGGCCACGGGCGGGGAGTTGATTGGGGGTAAGTTCCAGCTCTCGGACCTGATCGAGCGTCTGCCGCAGCGGCGGCGGCTCACCGTCGATCTCGGTGAGATCGAGGCCAGCGCCCGGCCACTGTTGGAGGTTCGTCTGATCGCGGCCGGGGACGACTCGGGGCCGCTTCTCCGTTATCGTCGTTGGCTCTCCGAGGCAACGCCCGAGGTGGTCTCCCTGACCCGCGCCGAGCGTATTCTCCAGAACGAGCTGGATGAAGGCGAGTTGCCGGTGGTCGCGGCCTTGCAGCCGAGCGAGGACGGTCAGAGCACGCGGTTGGTGATCAAGAAGGATGTCTACGAGGCGGAGCAAGGAGCTCGATCCTCCCTCTTGCGTGTCACCGTGGCCGTTTCGAGAGAAGAAGAGCGGCCTGAGGTCTTCAACGAAGAGCATCCTGGCTGGGGGCTTGTCGGTGACGGCGAAGGCCCCGACGATTCCGTCTTGGAAATCGAGCTCGGTCGCCAACCGGATGGACCGGTCGTGGTGCTTGTAGAGGAGCTGGAAAGTGGTGTCTGGGGCGCGACTTTCGCCTCGTTTGTGGAGCCGGGTGCGACGGTCTCCATGACCGACAGCCTGGAGTCCCTGGTCTTGCCTGCACCCCAGGTGATTCACCTCATGGCGCCCAGGCAGGGTTTTGCCATGGGGCGAACCCTCATGGAGACCGTTATCTCCCGCGCCGACGTGGCGTCGGTGGAGTTCCTCATGGATGGGGAGAGCAAAGTGGTTCGGGACTCGCCACCTTTCAGCGCCAGCCTCGACATGGGACCGCTACCCCAGCCGAGACGGGTCACGGTCGTGGCACGGGACAGCGCTGGTGTGGAGTTGGGTCGCGACTATCTGGTCGTCAATGAGGGCTCGGGAGTCTTCGGTGTGCGGATCGTCAAACCCCGACCCGATGAGGCAGGTCATCAGCAGCGTTTTGCGGGACCGGTAGACGTCCATGCCCAGGTGGAGCCGCGCCGGGGCCAGGGAATCGATCGTGTCGAGTTCTATTGGAAGGACACCCTGGCGGCGACCCGCTATGCGCGCCCCTTCAGGCAGCGAATTGTCGTTCCCCCGGAGGCGCCTCGAGGCTTTATTCGGGTTGTAGCCTATCTGGAGGATGGCAACAGCTCGGAAGATGTGGTCTTTCTCAACAGCCCGGGCTCCAGTGAGAAGCTGCAGGTCAATTTGATGGAGCTCTACGTGGTCGTGACGGATCGCAAGGGCCGACCGGTCACGGACCTACCCCGGGAGAGATTCCGGGTTCTCGAAGACGGGGTGGCCCAGGATATAGGGACCTTCAGCGACGCGGGGGATTTGCCGCTGACAGTCGGTCTCGCCATTGACAGCTCGGCTTCGATGTTCGTCAAGCTGCCAGAAGTCCAATTCGCGGCGGCGGAGTTTCTGCGCGGCCTGGCAACGCGCCGGGATCGCGCCTTTGTCGTGGGTTTCGGCACGGAGCCCCGCTTGACCCGCAATACGACATCCGATCTGCCGGAAGTCATCAAGTCACTCGACGTGCTGCAGCCCGACGGGCAGACCGGAATCTGGAAAGCCATCGTCTATTCCTTGGTGCAGCTGCAGGGAGTACCGGGAAAGAAGGCCCTCGTCGTGTACACGGACGGAGCCGACCAGGATCCCGACTTCGCCTACCGCACGGCGTTACGATTCGCACGCAAGGTCGGCGTTCCGATCTACGTGATCCTCTCCAACAACGAGATCAATCGAACCAAGGGCAAAGGTCTGAGCGTGCGGGGATTCTTGGAGCGCCTCGAGACCCTCGCTACCTCGGTAGGTGGGAAGGTCTTCTTCGCTCGAGTCGGCCAGGACTTGCAAGACGTCTATACGGAGATCGACGAGGAGTTGCGCAATCAGTACCTCGTGGGCTACTACTCGCAGTACACGGGAGGAGAGGAGTGGAGGCAGATCGAGGTCGGAGTCGAGGGTGGCGGCTTGAACGCACGCACGATCGCGGGGTACTACCGGTGAGGCCTGGACCATGTCGTTCTTGAAAATCCTGGGTTTCGGAGGCGAAGAGGCTTCGCAAGAGGCCGGGGGAACAGCCACCGTCCGGAAGATCGTCGCCGAGTTGGAGATGATGGACCCCGACAAGGCTCGCTACGTTGCCGCCTTCGCCTACATTCTGGGGCGGGTGGCGCACGCCGACCTGGACATCAGCGAAGTGGAGACCCGCAAGATGGAAGAGGTCATTCGCCGGCTCGGACATCTGCCTGAAGAGCAGGCCATACTGATCGTGCAGATCGCCAAGAGTCAGAATCGCCTCTTCGGACATACGGAGAATTTCCTCGTGACCCGGGAGTTTGTACAGGTTTCGACCGCAGAGCAGCGACAAGAGCTCCTCGACTGTCTCTTTGCAGTCTCTGCCGCCGACGAGTCCATCACCTCGGCAGAGGAGGCTCAGATCCGCCAGATTGCCAGCGAGTTGGGGTTCAGCCACCGCCAATTCGTCGAGGCTCGCAAGGTCTACTCCCAGCACAGAGAAGTGCTGAAATCCCAACAGAAAACCTCTTCCTGAGTCGATTTCCGAGGTCTCGACGCTCGGTCAGTGAGCCTTGATCGAGGCTCGCTCGCTGGCGGACTCCACGGGCGGAGAGTCGGAGCCGGGGTCAGCGGCCGCGGTCCCTGGTTTTGCCCAGCGGCGGTGTGCCCAGAGCCAGAATTCCGGCCACTCCCGGATCGCTTCTTCGATCGTGCGGAGGTATTGCAGGGTGAGGCGATCGACCGCATCCTCGCCGTTGGACTCGGGAAAGATCGGCGGCCGATAAACCAGGCGGCAGCGTCTCCAGCCCTCCAATGGAATTCCGAATACAGGAACCACTGGGGCGCCGGTACGCAGAGACAGTCGTGCCATCAGGGGCGTCGTGTAGGCCGGGTGGCCAAAGAAGTCGTAGGCTTTTCCTTCGTTGGGGTGGACACGCTGATCGATCAGCAGGCCAGTGATGCCACCGCCCCGTAGGGTTCGAATCAGCTGGCGCGCCGCACCGCGTTTCATGATCGTCCGGTTTCCGAAGCGCTCTCGTATGCGGCGGATCTCGCCTTCCAGATAGGGGTTGTCGAGGGGCCGAGCGACGAAGGACACCGGCTTGCCCCGAAGCACAGGAGCCTGCGCGAGAGCCTCCCAGTTCCCGATGTGGGCGGTCATCAGCAAGATGCCTTTTCCCGCTCGCTCGGCCAGTTCGAAATTCTCCCAGCCTTCGAAATCGAGACGGTCCAGGTAACTCTCGCGGTCGAGATCCGCAGAGGTGGCGAGCTCGACTGCCGCTGTGCCGATGTTGCCAAAGGACTTCTTCGCGATGCGCTTGCGGTCGGCAAGCGGCCACTCGGGAAAAGCGAGCTCGAGGTTTTGCAGCGCAACTCGTCGATGTCTGGCGTCCAGAAGGTAGCCGAGCCGACCGCCCCATCGCCCGAGAGCCAGCCGTGTCGTCTCGGGCAGCAGGTTCACCAGGAACTTGGCTCCCCTATAGGCGCCCAACTCCAGCTTGTAGCGGACCGGGTGCTCTTTCGATCGCTGAGCTCTGTGCGTCATCTTTGTTGATCTGACATCTTGGTAGATGTCGACTCCTCGACCCAGGGAGTGGTGGGCACATCAACCACCCTCCACCTGTTGTTCCCAGGATAGGAAAAAGCCGCCGCCTGCCTGCTGGCAGGTGCGGCTCGAGGCATTATAACCGTGGTATCTGTCTAGAGCGCTTCAAGGCTCTCCATGATCGCGCCCTTGGCCAGTAGGATCTTGTAGGCATTCTGCTCCAGGGGCTGCGCTCCTGCGACCGCGGCTGCGGCAACGTCGGCCACCACAGAGGAGCTCAGCTCCTTTCCGATGAGGGCCCTCTCTGCGGCCTCCGACCGCCAGGGAACAGGGGCCACACCTCCCAGGACGACACTCGCCTCGGCGACGGTGGAACCGTTCATTCGAACGGCGAGAGCGACACTGA
>JAUWSP010000264.1 GCA_030610025.1 Acidobacteriota bacterium
CAGCTGCTCGTGCAGGTAGAGACAGTCGGAGCAGAGCAAATCCCCATACTCCACGATGCGGATCGGAGCATCCTCGAAGTTCTCGGTCGCTCTTGCGGTCCAGAACGGCGAGATGAAGCTGGGCCACTCCACGACCTCGAGGTTGTAAAACTCCTTGACGGCACGCGCCGCAACGCCTCCGGACTGCGCGTCTTGCCTGGCACCCGTATAGAGCGTGAAACCCCAGGTACCGGCAAGGGCCACGACCCCATAGGTCACCAGGTGCTTGATCGAGGGACTGAACCAGCTGGCCAGAAAGCCCTTGTCCTTGTCGACGCCGTACTTCCAGAAGAGGAAGCAACTGGCGAGGGAGAAGACGTAGAACCCGCTGCACAACAGGCAGAGGCTTCCCAGGCCGATCACCGAATAGAGAAGCAATACGACCACGCCAATCGCGTTCACCAGCGAGATCGTCTTGTTCGTTCTCTCGAATGCGATTGACGGGAACACCGCACCCAGCGCGACGAGTGCTCCGATGAGCAAACCGAAGTATCCCAGTGGCACGCCGCCGATGGCGGATATCTCGCTGAAAGCCGAGCTGTCGCAATTGAAGAACGCGCTGATGTCACAGAACGAACCCTCGAAGATCGATGTCGGGTAGTTGGCGGCATAGTAGTGCTCGATGGTGAGCACCGAAAAGACGGCCATCCCAATACCGAACAAGAAGCTCAGCAGCCGCGGCCACCGCTTTTGACCCATCGTCAACGAATCCTGCATTGGTCCCTCCTCGGTGCGATTTCCAGCACACCAGCACGAACGGCCCATTGTAGCCTCTAGGAATCACTCGAGAAGGTCCTTTGTCGGACTTGGCACGACTCCAGGAGTATGGTAGATGTTCCTTACCATGAGTAAGGTTAAAATGACCAGATCCCTCGCTGCGGACGTCGCCGCCTACCTGCGCACCACTCCGAGCGTCAGCTCCACCATCGCCGAGGCTGTCGAGGCCTACCGCGCACAGGAGTTGGAAGAGAGGCTGGAGGAGGCCTATCGCCAGGACGCGGCAGAGGCTGACCGACTGAACAGCGAGTGGGAATCGGCGGACGCCGAGGTGGGCCGGTGACCGGGCTCGAGCGGGGTGCTGTCGTTACTGTGCGCCTCGACCCCACAGAAGGTCGCGAGATCCGCAAGACCCGACCGGCTGTCATTGTCTCGAACGATGTCGCCTGCAAGTTCGATGCGGTCATCCAGGTGGTGCCGTTGACCGGTCTTCCCGATCGCGAGTTGAGACCCTACGAAGCCCGAGTCGCCTCGCCAGAGAGCGGTCTCGCCAAGCCCTCCCGACTCGTGGCGAACCAGATCCGCACGGTCTCTCGGCAACGCATCGGAGAGGTTCTCGGCCGAATCAGCGAGGCGGAGAATCGGCAGATCGATCGGGCTCTCCGGATCCAGTTGGCACTCTAGCCCGAGGCTCGACTCCTGGGTGTTCGTGCCCGATATGCCTCACGTCTTGCTTGGCATAGCCGAGCGCCTCCGCCAAACGACGATTCAGCTTCTCACTGGACCACCTCCTTCTTGCGGTTTGGTCGGTAGAATCCTCCCTGAGGGAGGAGGCGTATCTGAGTTTCGCCAATGCACATCGACATGTTGCCCTGCTCGCGTTTGTCGTCGCTGCCGGAGCGCCACCAGAGACCTTTCTCGACCCGTTGAACGCGCTTCGAGAGCAGCATGGAACTCAACCTCTTCGCCTTTCGTCAACGCTCGTTGTCGCCACCCAGAATCTGCTCGACGAGCTCGTCGAGACCGGAGAGTTGGAGGATCCAGACTGCAGTGGCGATGAGACCGCCGCCGTGCTGGCTGCTTCGGGCTATGAGGCCAAGGCGTTTGTCGAGGCGATGGCGCAGTCCGCCGGCGACCCCCATCTCATTCTCCAGCGCTGGGCCGAAGACTCGCCCGAGACCCTCGAGACCCTGCTCGCCAAGGACTTCCGTGACCTCGGCGTCGGGGTCGCCGAGGTCGACGGCACACCGCTCTACTACCTGATCGCCGCACTGTCGATCGACGACTACTACGCCCCCATTGTCGCCGACCTCGAGAATCTCGCCACGGTTCGTGCAGAGCTTCTCGAGAGTGTCAATGTAGAGCGGCGTAAGGCCCGCATGCCTCCGCTGCGGTTACAACAAAAGCTAGATCGCACGGCACAGGGCTACGCAGAGGACATGCTGGCGCGCGGCTTCTACGGGCACAGATCACCCGAGGGCACCACGGTCATGGACCGCGCCCAGGCCGAAGGCTATCGCGGGCGCACGACCGGCGAGAATCTTGCCAACGGTGCCGAATCGGTCGAAGAGGTCATGCGGGGTTGGATGGAGAGCCAGGGGCACCAGGAGAACATCCTGAGCCCTATCTTTCGCGAGGTCGGCTTCGCAGTCGCTATCGGCAAGAAGCCCGGCGGGCACCGCATCCTCTGGGTCCAGTGCTTTGGCAGACCGCCAAAGTAACGTCATCGAGCGGGCGAGTGTGGCTGATAGAATTGAGAGTGAATGGAGCAATCCAGAACCGCCAAGACAGAACGGGACGGCGCGGCCCTGCGCCGCCGAGAAGAGCAACTCGAGCGCTACTCGCAACTCGAGCCCGGCCTGCCTTGGTCTGATAATCCGGAACAGGCTATCGCTGGAATCGGCTGGCTCTACGATCTGCTGCCGCAGGCGTCCCGCGCACGTCCTGTAGACCCTTCGGGGGTCCAAGAGCTCCACCGCTGCCTCGCGGTCCTCGATGCGAGCCAGGGATCGTGACACTCCAAGAGGAGGCCCTTGTCGCTCTGGCTCGCTGCCTTGAAGAGCACCGGATCTCCTACATGATTATCGGCGGGATCGCCAACGCGGTGTGGGGGGAGCCCCGTGCCACACTGGACATCGACGTGACGGTCGCCGCAGATACGTCCGAGGTCCTCGAGATCGCGGCAGCGCTCGAACGGGACTTCAGAGTCCTCGTGTCAGACCCCGAGAGTTTCGTGCAAGAAACCCGGGTGTTGCCCCTCGAGAGTCGATCGGGGGTGCGAGTCGATTTGATCTTCGGTCTTCTACCCTTCGAGCGCGAGGCCATCGAGCGGGCGAAGCTCGTACATGTCGCACACGAGGAGATACATTTCTGTACGCCGGAAGACCTGATTCTCCTGAAGATCATCTCGCGGCGCGATCGAGATCAGGCCGACGTTCGGGGAATTCTCCGACGACGATTCCCGGAGTTGGACCTCGAGTACCTGGAACCGAGGATCGAGGAATTGGGCAACCTTTTGTCGCGGCCAGAGATTCTGGAGAGTTGGTCGAAATGGAAGGCCGAGTTGGATCGGCCTACAGAATGAGCCAGATTCCCTCGCAGCCCGAAGGATGGGGCCCACCTCTAAGTCCCAACCTCAGGCTACTCCACAACCCAACACCCCGCACCGTAAGAAAAGCGATTTCCTACTCGGCCGATCGAGACACCCATCACTCGCAGTCGCTCTGGTGCTGTTGGCCGTTACGGTGCTGGGCGACCTGCCGCGGGCCAGCGGCTCGAGGACATCGCTGGACTCCTGAGCTACGACGACCATCGCGAGGTGGCTCGAAGAGTCAGCCTATGAAGGGCACCCTGCGGCCAGAGTTGAGCCCGCCGCCTTGGATCTGCCACAATGTGGCGTCTTTCTGCTGGGACAGGAGCAACGCCTCGGTGGCACTGCCATGATCGGCCAGACCATCTCTCATTACACGATCGTCGAGAAGCTCGGCGGTGGCGGTATGGGCGTCGTCTATCGGGCCGACGACTCCAAGCTCGGTCGACAGGTGGCTCTCAAGTTCCTGCCCGAGGAGATGTCCGAGGATCGCCAGGTAGTCGAGCGCTTCATGCGCGAGGCCCGCGCCGCCGCGGCTCTCAATCACCCGCACATCTGTACGATCTACGAGATCGACGAGCACGAGGGCGTGCCGTTCATCGCCATGGAGCTGCTGGAGGGCCAGACCCTCAAGCACACCATCGCCGGGCAGCCGATGGACATCGAGACGGTCGTCGAGCTCGGTATCCAGATCACCGATGCCCTGGCCGAAGCTCACGCCAAGGGCATCGTTCATCGCGACATCAAGCCGGCCAATCTCTTCATCACCCGCGGTCGTCACGCCAAGATCCTCGACTTCGGCTTGGCCAAGCTGGCCTCGCAGGCCAGGGCAGGTGAGAGAGTTTCGGCGGACAGCAGTGATCCGACTCAGGAGGCCGATCTCACCAGTCCGGGCGCCGCTGTCGGTACCGTTGCCTACATGTCCCCCGAGCAGGCTCTGGGCAAAGAAGTGGATGCCCGCACCGATCTCTTCTCTCTCGGTGTGGTACTCTACGAGATGGTCACCGGACGACAGGCTTTCACCGGCAGCACCTCGGTGGCCGTCTTCGACGGCATCCTGCACAACGTGCCGACCGCGCCGGTGAGGCTCAACCCCCAGGTGCCGGTGGAGCTGGAGCAGGTCATCAACAAGGCGCTGGAGAAGGACCGCAAGCTCCGCTTCCAGACGGCGGGCGACCTGGAAGCCGACCTGAGAAGGCTCAAACGCGACACCGCATCGGGACATTCAGCGACAGTGGCAGCGGCACAGCCGAGCGAGGACGCATCTTCGACTGCCGGGGTCCCTGACACCCCAGCCCCTTCCCCGCCACCTCCCGCAGCTAGTGACGCCTCCACTTCCAGCTCCTCTGCCATCCAGGCCATCGACCAGGCCGGCGCCCGGCACTGGAAGTTGATTGCCGGTCTGATTCTTCTCCTGGGTCTCGGAGCCGTCCTGGGAACGATGTTCTTGCGCCGCAGCCCTGCCCTCACCGAGAAGGACGATCTGC
>JAUWSP010000484.1 GCA_030610025.1 Acidobacteriota bacterium
CACCTATGCAAATCCTGCGATTCCTGGGGGGGGTCTCCTGGGTTCTCGCCATCCAGGGGCCACGATGTAGTGACCCCTGGCGGCGCGCACTCTAGCAGAAGTTGCCCTTTCCGGGCTATGAGGTGTCCTACAGTCGGATCTTGGCTCGGTCCAGCCTCAGTACCGGTAGTAGTCCGGCTTGTAGGGTCCGTCGACGGGCACGTCGATGTAGTCCGCCTGCTCCTGAGATAGCTCGGTGAGCTGGACGCCGAGCTGATCGAGATGCAAGCGAGCGACCTCTTCATCGAGCTGCTTGGGGAGCATGTAGACCTCGGTCTCGTAAGAGTCACGATTGACCCACAACTCGATCTGGGCCAGGACCTGATTCGTGAAGGAGGCCGACATGACGAAGCTCGGGTGGCCAGTGGCACATCCCAGGTTGAGAAGCCGCCCCTCGGCGAGCACCAGCACGCTGTGGCCGTCGGGGAAGATCCACTCGTCGTACTGGGGCTTGATGTTGACGGTCTCGATTCCCTCGATCCTCTTCAAGCCCGCCATATCGATCTCGTTGTCGAAGTGGCCGATGTTGCCGACGATGGCCTTGTCCTTCATCTGGGACATGTGATCGGCAGTGATGATGTCGTAATTGCCGGTCGCGGTAATGAAGATGTCGGCTTCGTGGACGACGTCGTCGAGGCGTACGACCTGGAAGCCCTCCATGGCGGCTTGCAGGGCGCAGATCGGATCGATCTCGGTTACCAGCACACGGGCGCCCTGGCCGCGCAAAGCCTGAGCACAACCCTTGCCTACCTCTCCATAGCCACAGACAACGGCGACCTTGCCCGAGATCATGACGTCCGTCGCTCGATTGAGGCCGTCGATCACCGAGTGGCGGCAGCCGTAGATGTTGTCGAACTTCGATTTGGTCACCGAGTCGTTGACGTTGATGGCTGGAAAGACAAGGGTGCCTTCCTTTGCCATCTGATAGAGCCGGTGCACTCCGGTCGTAGTCTCCTCGCTGACGCCGCCAATGCCGTCGGCGACGGCGGACCAACGCCCGGGATGTGCTGCAAGCTGTCTGGTGAGGGTGTCCAGGATCACGCCCCACTCCTCGGGCTCGTTCTGGCTGTCGAACTCGGGCAGGCTGCCGGCCTTTTCGAACTCGGCGGCCTTGTGAACGAAGAGGGTGGCGTCACCCCCATCATCGACGATCAGGTCGGGCCCGGAGCCGTCGGGCCAGATCAGAGCCTCGGTCGTGCACCACCAGTACTCCTCGAGAGTCTCGCCCTTCCACGCGAATACCGGAATTCCCTTCGGATTCTGCGGAGTTCCACCGAGCTCGGTTCGCCCAACCACCACGGCGGCCGCCGCTTGATCCTGGGTGGAGAAGATGTTGCAAGAGACCCATCGCACGTCGGCGCCCAGATCGGTAAGAGTTTCGATCAGGACTGCGGTCTGCACGGTCATGTGCAGGCTTCCCATGATCTTGGAGCCGGCCAGGGGCTTGGTGTCGCTGTACTGCGAGCGCAGTGCCATCAGGCCCGGCATCTCTTGCTCGGCCAGACGGATCTCCTTGCGACCGGCTTCGGCCAGGGAAAGGTCTGCGACCTTGAACGCCGGGCGCTCTGTGATCGGCTCGGCTGCCGTGGGTGGTGTCTGGGTGGTGGTCATGGTTTTGTCTCCTGTAGGAGTCGGATTGACCCGACTTCTCTTGTGGTCGTGGTTGATTACCGATGTCTTGCTATCTCAGGCCCCGATCGCTGCGGGCTCTGGCAGTGGCATGGCCTCTCTCAGGGGTTGCCGGGCGCTTGACGCGAACAGGGCCGGGCCTGCGGCTTCGGGGTCGGCCGGCACCGGGTTGAATCGGACCGCCTTGAGTCCCAGCTCTTCGAACCAGCCTCTGATCTGAGCCTCGGCAAAACCGAGCCAAACGTGGCCCATCTGTCGACGGTACTCCTCTCGTTGGTGTGGAAGCATGTCTACGACCAGCAGTCGCCCACCTGGTTTGAGGGCTCGCATGGCTTCTCCGATGGCCAACTGTGGTTCCGCCAGGTGATGGAGCACGAGCATCAGGATGGCGATATCGAGCTCGCCATCGCTGATGGGTAGCGCCTCCAATCGACCCCTCCGAAGGTCGACGTTTGGCATCTCATGCAGGCGCGATCGCGCCGCGTCCAGCATCGCCTCCGACTCATCGACGGCGACAACGCGATGAACCCAGGGTGCCAGCGTGGAGGAGGTCTGTCCCGTGCCACAGCCCAGGTCGCCGACGATCCATCGGGCGTCCAGGAGGCCCACCAGGCCCTCGAGATCGAAGCGCTGTCCAAACAGCTCGCTTCGCACGGCGGACCAACGATCGGCTGCCGAGGCGAAGAACTCCTGCGATCGTGAAAGGCGCAGAGCCAGAATGCTCGCCAACCTCTGTCGATCCTGGTCCACCGCCGTGCTGGCCAGGACCTGTTCCCGCACCAGAGCCCAGAGCTCTCTGTCCGGCCCTCTCAGAGCTGCTGCATTGGCCAGGTAGAGGCGACTCGTTCCTTCCCGCCGTGCTGCGACCCAGCCACCTTCGTCCAGTGCCTTGAGGTGACGACTCACCGAGGATTGAGGCATCTGCAAAACCGCGCAGAGCTCTGAGACCGTCAGCTCTAGTCCTTCCAGCAGCAGGAGGATTCGGCAGCGCAGAGGCTCCCGCCGGGTCGACATGGAGTCGAAGACCGACGCCGCAGCATCGGAGGGCGGAGATTGGCTTAATCCGTTCATCCGGATTGAAGGATATGTAGCTGTGGGGGCGCTGTCAAGGCTCGATCAGCCTTTTTGGCCGGTTCTACCGCCACAGGTTGAACGAAAGGGATGCGGCGGGCTGGCTACCGTTTGTAGACGAAGAACGAGTAGGGGTGGACGTTTCGATCGTCGGCCGGATGGTCTTCGCCAAAGACCTCTTGCCATTCGTTCTCCTGCCAGGTAGGGAACAGGGTATCGCCTTCGCTGTCGGTGTGAACTCGCGTCAGATACAGGCGGTCCGCGACAGGAAGCGCCTGCGAATAGATCTCTGTCCCGCCGGCGACGAAAGCCTCATCGTCTCCGTTGGATCGGGCCAGTTCCACCGCCTCCTCGAGCGAGTGAGCCAGAAGGACTCCCGCCGGAAGCCTGGGTTCGCCCCGAGAGATCACAACCATTGTGCGACCTGGCAGGACAGCTCCGATGGAGTCGAAGGTCTTCCGGCCCAGGAGGAGGTGATGGCCCATCGTCAAGGCCTTGAATCGCTTCAAATC
>JAUWSP010000429.1 GCA_030610025.1 Acidobacteriota bacterium
GAGAAGTCGAAGTTCTTCTACGGTCGCGAGCTCGAGGTCGAGGCACTGTGGAAGAAGCTCCGAAGGCCGCATCTCCTCGCGGTGATTGGTCCCTCGGGAGCCGGCAAGAGCTCCTTCCTGAGAGCAGGCCTCCTGCCAACGCTCACCGACGGCTGGTCGGCCCTCATCGCGACCCCAGGGAACCGGCCCTTCGCCAATCTGGCGAGGGCGCTGGCACCTCAGCTGAGCAAGGCTCCGGGCGTCGCCGAGTTGCGGCAACGCTTCGAAGAGCCCGAGATCGCGATCGAGCTGCTCTCCGACTGGCGTCGAAATCACCGGCACGCTCTCCTCATCGTGGATCAATTCGAGGAGCTGTTCACCCAGAACCCGGATGCCGTGCAGAGCTCCTTTGCAGAGCTTCTCGGACGCCTGCCCCTCGAGGCTGACCTCCACGTGTTGCTTTCAATGCGGGACGACTTCCTCTTCCATTGTCATCGCTTCGAGGCCTTTCAGCCCATCCTCACGGATCTGACACTCCTGGGTCCACCCACTGGAGCTTCGCTACGCCGCGCAATCGTCCAGCCGGCTCTGAAGTGCGGCTATCGCTTCGAGGACGAAGCGATCGTTGAAGAAATGCTGAGCGCAGTCGAAGGCCAACGCGGCGCGTTGCCCTTGCTCGCCTTTGCCGCGGCCCAGCTCTGGGAGCGCCGCGATCGTGAGACGGGCCTGCTGACTCGCCAAAGTTACGAGCAGATCGGCGGTGTCAGCGGCGCCCTCGCTCAGCACGCGGAAGCGATTCTCGACTACATCGGGGAGTCGAACACTCCGATCGTCCGCGAGCTATTCCGCAATCTCGTTACTGCCCAGGGAACCAGAGCGACGAGAGATCGGGAGGAGCTTCTTTCGGTCTTCTCCGACACAGAGGGTGAGCCTTTCCTGGAGCCCTCACGGGTCAAGCCCACTCCGACCCCACCCCCTCAGAGACCCGCGGCCAAGCACATCCTCAACTCCCTTGTCGATGCCCGCGTGCTGACCTCCTATGAGATCCCGGCTGACGAGGAGGGCGGCGAACCACACCACCAGATCGAGATTGTCCACGAGTCGCTGCTGGCTCGGTGGCCTCGCCTCGTGCGATGGCAAAGGCAGGATGCGGACAGCGCGCAGCTCCGGGACGAGCTCAGGAGTCAGGCGAAGCTGTGGGACGAGCATGGACGCTCCGAGGACTATCTCTGGACCGGCACCGCCTTCAAGGAGTACGAGCTCTGGCGCGAGCGCTATCCAGGGGGCCTTACAGAGGTAGAGCGGGCGTTTGGCGACGCCATGGTCCACCTGGCCGAGCGCCAGAAGCGTCGCCGCCGCATTGCCATCAGTGCCGCCTTCGGAATCCTGTTTGTGGTCCTCGGCGTCATCGGCTGGTTCGGCTGGCAGGCCGAGCTCGAACGACGCCGGGCGGAGGCCGAGACTTTACGCGCCGAGGCCGGCAAACTCATCGCCCTGGGTGAGCTGGAGCTCCAGTCCTACCCGACGGCGGCGCTGGCCTGGGCCACGAAGAGCCTCGAGCTCGCCGATACCCTGGAAGCTCGATTGCTCGCCCTACGTTCGCTCCAGAAGGGACCTCTTGTAACCGTTCTACCGATAACCGAGGAGTTTGGTATCCGGGGTCTGAAATTCAGCCCAAGCGGTAGATTCTTCGCGAGTCAGTGGTGGGACGACGTGACGCTGCAGTTCGATGACGGCAGAGAACCAGTCACTCTGGTGACTTATCCGGATCATGTTGCGCCGCCGAGACTGGCATTCCAATCCGAGAAAGTGCTCGTCGTCGAAAGAGAGGGCGAGGTTCGCTGGTGGTCCCTTCCGGACGGTAGAGAACTTCGGCAGGCCGAGAGCCGCGAAGGCCCTCTTACCGCACCATGCGGCAAAGATGGCTACCTCAAAGATGGCTACCTCACGTGGACTGTGGAGGACGGGTTGGAGTCGTTCTACTGGTGGCCTTTTGGCGAGGGGAGCCCTCGACTGGTGGGTACGCAACCAGAGGCATACTGGGATTACGACGACGATTGCAGATGGCTAACCTACTGCCGGGGCAAGATCGTCTATGTGCGCTCACTCGAGGACTGGAGTCAGGCGCCCTGGAAGATCGGTGAACACGATGCCGAGGTTGTGAGAGTGACGTTTCACCCGGACGGTGACCGCATTGCGGCCAGAGAGCAATCGGGAGAGGTGAGGATCTGGTCACGAGTCGGCAGCCCCGCCGAGCCTCTGCAGACCCGGCAGACAGGGGGGCTTGGAAGTGTCCGGTACGATCCCAGCGGAAACTGGTTGATGGCCGGTGGCTTTCTTGACGGTCAGCCAACCATGCGACTCTGGGACCTGCAGGCACCGGCCGCTGCGGAGCCCATGGATCTGCGCAAACCGGATGAGCTAACTATCTCTGCTGTCGCTTTCCATCCGAGTGGACGCTTGGTCGTCTCGGCCTACAACGGCAATGCCGGGTTCTGGCCGCTGCCGAGTCGGTCCCGATGGGTAGTCAGCGGCGCTACAAGCATGGGCGACTTGGTGGAGTTCAGCCCGGATGGCAGGTGGGTCGTTTTGGTGACAGGGGCCGGGGTCCGGGCCTGGCCGCTCGAGGGTCAGAACGAGGGAGCGGTGCGAATCATTCTCGATCGAAGTCTCCGGACGTTCCACGTGACCGCCTTCGACCCAACAGGAAAGTACCTGGCGGTCTTGACCCTGAGCTCAGTACTGCTCATTCCTTTCGAGGGGGGGCCTGTCCGAGAGTTACCCTTCACTTGGCCGGGAAGAAATCGTTTTGGCATCGTGTTCAATTTCAGCCCCAATGGACAGTATCTGGCTGCAGCGCTCGTGAAGAGTCTTGCGGAAGAGATGGTCATTCGGGTTTGGGACCTTGAGTCCGACGAGGTGCAGGTCCTGGGTCCCGTACCGGGTGATACGAGCACTCTGAGGTTTGATGACAATCGGCGGCTTCGGTGGGTTGGTTATCGCGGGGACACGCCGGGAGGAACGGGTGGAGAGAGGGTTTTCAATCTGGAAGACGGAGGTGTCGAGATCGTGGCCGAGGAAGGCTCTGAGTTGTGGCGGGTGGTTAGTTCGAACGGAGCGTTTAGGGTGGTCTTGCGGGGGGATGGGTTCGTGGCCAGCGAACTGTCTTGGGAGAGCCTCGAAGGGGAAGAGACACGCCGCATCACCACCCATCCAGAACCTTTCCGCTTTGCACTAGACCCTTCTGATGAATGGATTGTCACCGGGGGAATTGACGGTATCGTGAGAGTGGGCCCGGTATCAGGAGAGGAGCCGCATCTTCTGTTTGGCCACCGGGGCCTGGTTAATGATGTGGCGTTCTCTCCCGACGGTCTCTGGATCGCCTCGGCTGGCGCCGACAAGAAGGTCCGCCTCTGGCCGGTACCGGACATGTCCAAGCCGCCCCTCCACACCCTGCCGCACGATGACCTGATTGCGAAGCTCGAGTCACTGACCAATCTTCGAATCGTCAAGGACCCTGAATCCTCGACCGGCTGGAAGCTCGACTA
>JAUWSP010000146.1 GCA_030610025.1 Acidobacteriota bacterium
CCAGCATCCGGGTCTCAGAGGTCAACGGGCAATTGGAGTTGGAGTCTGTTAGCGGCGAAGTGACCGTCAGTGGCTCACCGACCAGTGCCGATGTGGAGACCGTCAGTGGCCATATCGAGGTCTCCGGCTCCCAGACCCGGATCATCGCCGAGTCTGTGAGCGGCACGATCGAGCTGTCAGGGGTCGCCGAGCGGGTCGAAGCGGCAACGGTCAGTGGTTCGATCGAGGTCGAGGCCAGCAATATCGAGCGCGGGGAGTTCGAGGCCGTCTCCGGCTCGGTCCACTTCACCGGAGCCCTGTCACCTGGAGCCCGACTGAGTGCGGAGAGTCACAGCGGTGGCGTGGTGCTCAGCTTGCCCGCAGACACCTCGGCCCGATTCCAGATCGAGACTTTCAGCGGCAGCATCGACAACGGCTTCGGCGGTGGCGAAGCCGAGAGATCCAGTCGCTACGCACCGGGGAAGAAACTGGACTTCACCCTCGGCTCGGGCGATGCCCAGGTGAGAATCGAGAGCTTCAGCGGCAACGTCACCTTGAAGCGACTCTAGCTCGATCAGCCAGCAGCCCTCCTTGGTCAGGCGCGTAGGAGCCACCCGGCTTCTACGCGCCTTGTTTCATCTCGAGAACCACGAAAGTGAGGTCGTCCACCGGCCGCACGCATCGCAAGATTTCACCGCGTGTAGTGTTGTAATCTTTCCGTCCAGTGCCTACGAACACCGACAACCGAAAACCAAGAGAGAGCAACAGAAATGAGAGTCACACAGATTGTCTTCGCGGGAATCGTGGCAATGTCAGTGGGCGCCGGGCTCTTCGCGCAGGAGCCGGTATCGAATCTTCAGGACCTGATCGGGGCCAAGGGAAGTGGCGGCGAGACTCAGATGGAGCAGCGCGGCTACACTTGGATTCGCACCGACAAGTCCGGTGGTGACGCCTATAGCTACTGGCAGAATCGGCACGGAAACTGCATCAGCGTTCGGACCTCAGACGGTCGCTATGCGTCCATCGTCCACGCTCCAGATTTCGACTGCAAAGGGGGCGGCGGCCAGGCCAACTCCGAACATGTGCATGAGCGGAAGGACGAGTTTCAGACCGTCTGCGGCGTGATCGTCGACGGCAAGCCCATTCGCTTCAACTGCAAGGTGGTGGACTTCTACGAGGGCCACCAGAAGACCAAAACCACCCTGCACTTCCCCGACCTGACCCTGCGGTTGAAATGGCAGAGCGGCGACCAGGTCGATGTTCACTCCGAGGGCATGAATGTCCAGCCCTCGCGGTATTGGGTCTCGGAGGGTGAGACCAACTTCACCGTGAGTGGAAAGAGGTACTTCTACATTTCCGACCCGAACGAAGCCTCTCGCGAGCTCGGAACCTACGCAGACTGACACCGAACCGACTGCGCTGGCTCCTAGCCCGCATGATTCATGCGGGCTAAGCGCCTTCTTCCATCTTGAGGACCACGAAAGTGAGGTCGTCCACGGGTGGCTGGCCCCGTGTCCACTCCCTGGCCGCCTCGGCGAGCTGGCTCGTAATCTCCTCGGGAGTGCCATCGGCGACGCCGCGAAACAGCGAGCCCGCCCGTTCGTAGCCCAGGGGCTCCTGCTCGGGATTCATGAGCTCCGGAAAGCCGTCGGTCATCAGCAGCACCGTGTCGCCGGATTCCAGCAGAGAGTCCCACTCAAGGTAGGTCGCCTCGGCCAGACTGCCCAACGGCAAACCGGTCAGGGCGACCTCCTCGACTCGATTCTCAGCTCGACGATGGATGAGCACCGGGGGCATTCCGGCGGCCGAGATGCTGATCCTGCGGCCATCGATCCGCACCAGGGTAACGGCCATGTTCATACGACCCAGGTTCATCTGCTTGATGGCGGCCGCGGCCCCACCCACCAGCTCGGCCAGGTCGGCTTCGGCGGCGTTGACGGTCAGAAGTCCCTTGACTACCGTGACCATGGTGCCGGCCCTGGCACCATGCCCGGCCGCATCGCCGATGACGGTGGTCAGGGCACCGGTCTCCGAAGTGAAAAAGTCGTAATAGTCCCCGCCAACTTCAGTGGCGGTGCGCATCAGGACCGCCACCTCGATCTCCGGATGGCGAGGCAGGGTCTTGGGCAGCAGGGAGAGCTGAAACTCGCGGGCCTCCTCCAGCTCATGGCCCTTACGCTCGTTCTCGGCCTGCAGGAGACGCTGCTGCACTTCCTGTTCCAGGATCTGATCCTGGTGCTGCCGAAGCTCCTGCGCCATCCGATTGAAGGTGCGGGCCAGTTGCCCGAATTCGTCTCGGGAGGCGAGTGGCACCCTGGCTTCTAGATCACCGTCGGCGAGTCGCTCCGCGCCTGCGGTCAGCAGGGTCAGCTTGCTCGTCATGCGTTTCGACAGGGCGACAACCCCGATCAGGGCCAAGAGCACAAGTACCATTCCGTAGGTGAAGTTCTCCACCGCCGTTCGACGGATGCCTCTGAGTGATTCCTGAACCGGCCTCGCCACGCCGAAGGTCAGGCCCGAATCGGAGTCCAGGGTCTCGACTACGATCCAATCCGGAGAGTGTGACGGCGACGGGGCTGCCAGGCCGGACGACTCAGCGGCCAGACCGATTTCGGTCAGCAGCTCTCTGTCCTGCGGCTCATCGAGATAGAGATTGCCATCCGCATCTCGGGCAAAGGGAATCTCCCCTTGCTCCCTCGAGGTCCGGGACAAGACCTGCCTGAGGATCTGCGAAGGTGGCACGAGAGCCTTCAACTGGCCGACGACCTCGTCACCGCGCAGTACCGGTGCCTTGAACTCGGCGCCCAGCAGCGCCTCCATTTCCTGACCCCGCGCCTGTAGCGCTTCCAGCTCCGCGGCCTCCAGCACCTCTCGTTTTCGGATGGCTTCGGAGGTGAGACTCTCGAGATACTCCTTCGAGAGGCCCGACTCTTCCAGACTCAAACCCCGCCGCTCCAGTTTCTCGAGCGCCTCTGCCAGGAGCTCCGACGGATAGATGACGAAGGACTCGAGGTCTCGATCGCCCTCCACAACAACCGTCCCTTCGACCTGGATCTCAGAGCTCTCCAGAGGAGTGAACTCGAAGGACTCCACCAACTTCGCCATGTCGCCCATCTGGGCCATCAGCTCGGTGTAGACCTGACTGGGATCGGCCTCATCCTCCTCCGACGAGACGAGAACTCGAACGGGAAGCCTGGACAGGCTTTCGAGGCGTTGACTGAGATCTTGGCGGACAGAGGCCAGTCGCTCACTCATCTCCTCTGCCAGGACCTGCGATTCCGCAGCAACGGCGTCCCGGAATGCCCGCTGGGACGTTGCGTAGCTGAAAAGAACCAGCACCGCCAGGGGAACCACGGACAACAAGAGGAAAGCAACAACGAGCTGGGTTCGAACCTTCATCCTAGAAGCCTACGAAGCGAGGGGTAGCAAGGTTGCCCCATCCTCCAAGTCAGGGGACACTCAGGACCTCGATGCTACCAGTCAGCCCTCGAAAAAGGGGGTGTAACAAATTCCGATGCCAAGATCGGCAAAAGGACCGATGATTCTCAGGACGAAGTGGTGTATCTGAAGCTCCAGCCCATTCACCGACCGAAGCGGAACCTGGGAGCAATGACGAGACCGCAGCAATTGATCCAGGTGAGAGACCAGCGGGTCCTGTTACCGACCGGCGTGACGCTGGCCGATTGGAACCTGGAGAAGTACCGCTGGCAGAACCCCCGGATCCGCTCCCTGCTGGGTTGTATCAAGCTCCTGGAGGACGTGCTGGAAAGCAACTATGCTCTTCTCCACTGCTCGCCTGCGCGGCTCCACCTGATCTGGCGCCAGGTCCGTCGGGTTTCCCAGTTGATCCGAACCCAACTGGCCGCACTGGTCGAATATCCCTCGATCATTCCTCATCTGGAGGAGGCTCGACAGAGCGTAGTCCGCTCCTTGGAAATGCTCGAAGACACGGTCCTCGAAGAGTTGGAGCAGTTTCCTCGAGATCTGCCTGCCGATCGCATGCTCGAGGCACGAAAGTTCCTCTGTGTGTCGATCGGCAAGCTCCATGCCTTTCTGCAGGACACCTTCAGCGAGCTCCTTGCAGCCGATCCGCGCAGCGATCGGGATGCCGACTACTTCCTTTCCCGACGCTTCCCTCGCGACATCGAAGAGGCTGAATGGCTGTTCGCTTCGGTCAAGGGACTACAGAAATACCTTCGTGGACTCGAGGGCTCCCGCTACCCTCGGCTGACCTCGGTCTCAGAGACGATCCGTCGCGAGCTGAATCTGCCTTTCGGCGAATCCTGGCTCGAGCTCAAGGAGTTCCTGATCTCTCTCATCAACGATCTCTCGCCACGACTGAACGAGATCCTGGCGCTGCGCGGCATCCGTTTCGATGAGTTGGAGATCCTCGATGACTACGCCGTGGAGATCCCCACCAAGGCGAGGTTGGTGATCGAGATCGTCGAGATCGGGCGCCGGACCGTCGATCAGCTGAAACGGGAGGCAGGCGACGACCGGTCTCTCAGAGAGCAGAATCTTCAAGATCTCATCACGGTCCACGCCGTTCTGAGTCGACGCCTGGTCTCACTGCTGAGCGATCTGGATCGCAGGATCAGCGATCTGTGGGTGTTCGTTCCCATCTGGCTGGAGAACATCGAGAAACGCCGCGCCCTGTTGCTGCGTCGAGATGCCGGCGAGCACCGGCCCTTCGCAATCAGTGCCAGCTCGCGGTCTTTGCGTCAGTGACCCTGCTGCCGCTCGCTGGGTGGCCGTGTACGAAACCGCCGATAGCTCCAGATGTACTGCTCGGGACAGCGACGCACGCACTCTTCCACGCCGCGGTTGAGCTGAGTTGTCGCAAACTCGAGGTCTTCGCTGTCCAATCCCTCTGGGGCAGGCTGGAATCGGAGTCGAAAGTCGCCCCTGGCAGTACGCTCGCAGTACCCGAACAGGGCTACCGACCCATATTTTCGCAGCAGCCGGGCAACCAGGGTCATGGTCAGGGCGGGAACGCCGAAGAAAGGGGCGAAGACCCCGTGTTGCTTCAGGGGCTCCTGATCGGGTAGCACACCAAAGCCCTCTCCGGTCGTGAGGGACGCGACGATGCGCCGCATGCCTGTTCGATCGGCCGGTACGAGCTCGGCTCCGTGACGCTGCCTCGCCTGACGAATGAAGGCGTCCATCTCGACGATCCTCGGGGGACGGTAGAGCGCCAGCACCGGAACCTTGACCTGTAGATATCGACTCAGGATCTCCCAGTTCCCAAGATGGGGGACGAGAACCACGGTGCCTCGCTTCAGATCCATCGCGCGCTCCAGGTGCTCTTCCCCTTCGACGCCCTCGATGCGACCGAGCAGCTTCTCGGTGCTCCAGAACCAGACCGCCCCAACCTCGGCAACGGTCTTGCCGCTCTCGAGGAGGCTTGTCTTCGCCAACCGCCGGCGCTCCTCATTCCTCAGCTCCGGGAAACAGAGATCGAGGTTGTCTTCCGTCGTCCGACGCAGGCGATTCGGAATCATCCAGAGTAGCCAACCGAAGAGGGCGCCAATGGACTGCGCCCAGCTCAACGGCAGGACGGCGAAGCCTCGAATCAAGGTCTTGAGGACGGCTGCCTGGACAGGTGCAGACTTTGTAGCTTTCTTGGCGGACATGGGCTTGAATTCGGCCATGCACTCTTGAGGCAGGCACCCGTGGCCAGCGCTGGAGCCCGTCGGGTACCCTGCATCATAGAAGAAATCGTCGCTTGGATACGCTCAATCGGTGTCGCAGAAACAGTAGGCGTAGAGTCCGCCAGGGTCGTTGAAGTCGCTCAATCGCGTCACCTCTTCGACCACGGTCTCGAAGCCGAACCACTGCTTCGGAAGCGAAAGACGCGACAGCAACCCATCGTCCAGCCGGCCCACGGTCCCCTCGAGAAGGGCTGCCAGCACCCTGGAAGTCGTCCCGACTTCCTGCTGAATGTAGGAAACCCGGTAGTCGTCCAGTACTCCAGCACTCTCGGCGGCCGCCTCTAGCGCCTCATCCAGTCCACCCAGTCGATCCACCAGACCGAGGCGGCGGGCCTCGGCGCCTGTCCATACCTGCCCCCGAGCCACCTGATCGGTCTCCTGTACCGTCATCCCACGCTCTTCGGCCACGCGGCCGATGAAATCCTCATATCCGGCCTGGATGGTCGACTGCAACGCCGCCTTTGCCTCATCCGGCAGTGTGCGCTCCGGCCGTAGCGTGCCCGCAAAAGGGCCGGTTCCGACCCCGTCGTTGGCAATACCGAGCCTGCCTAGAGTCCTTTGGAAAGTCGGTGCCATGGCAAAGATGCCGATCGAGCCGGTGATCGTCGTCGGGTGAGCCCATATCTGATCCGCCGACATGGCGATCCAGTAGCCCCCGGAGGCAGCTACCGACCCCATGGAGACCACTACCGGCTTGCCAGAGTCGCGCGTCAGCTCGACTTGCCTCCGGATGATCTCCGAGGCGAAAGCACTGCCACCGGGACTGTCGACGCGCAGGACGAGTGCTTTGACCTCGTCGCTGTTCCTCGCTCTGCGAATCAGCTCGGCTGTGGAATCGCCGCCGACACTGCCAGGGGGCCGGCTCCCATTGTAGATAGCGCCTTTGGCCACTACCACGGCCACCACGTTTCGACTCTTCGCGCTCGGTCTTCCAACAGCCTCGAGATACGACAGGTAATCGATGCGATGGTACGAATGGGTCTCTTCGTTCTCTCCCACCAGCTCGATCAGTCGATCCTGGACCTCGTC
>JAUWSP010000026.1 GCA_030610025.1 Acidobacteriota bacterium
AAGATGCGGGCCTGGTGGTACCTGAGTGGGAGCAACGGGCCCGCGGCGCCTCGCGCAAGGTCTACCGATTGACCGCGGCGGGGGAGCAACGGCTTGGTGAGCTGACGACCGAATGGCAGGGCTTTGCCGCCGCCATCGAGGACATTCTCGAAGGCAAAGAGCCCGAGGAGGAGAAATGATAAAACCCGAGAATCGCTACATCGACGACGTCATGCGCCACGTATTCGCCGCCGAAGAGGACCGCGAGCGGCTCGAGGCCGACCTGCATTCACACTTCAGCGAGGCGGAAGCCGAGGGCAGGGCCCAGCGCGAGATCATCGAGGGTCTGGGAACGCCCGAAGAAGTCGCGACTGCCTTCAATGCCGAACGCGAAATTCGCTACGCCAGCTTCTGGCAGCGTCTGGTGGCATTCATTGGTGACTTCGGACTTCTCGTGTGCCTCACCGTGCCGGCCCTGATCCTGGTTTTCTTGATGGGAGTCGTCGGCGAAGAACCCGGCGACGTGTCGGTCCTCTGGCTGATCGTCTGTGGATTGCTCTTCCTGGCCCTGCTCGGCCTAGGTATCTTCTATTTCCCGCTTCTCGAGGCGCACTTTGGCAAGACCCTGGGCAAGCACCTGATGCGCATCCGGGTGGTGCGCGAGAACGGTGCGCCCATCGGTCTCGGCCAGGCCTTCGTGCGGCGGCTGTCGCTCTACTTCGAGATGCTGTGGATCGACGCGCTCTTCATCCCGTTCACCGACAAGCGCCAGCGGGCACTCGACATCATCGCCAAGACCATCGTGGCTCGAGAGCCCGGCGAGAGCGCTCCCTGGTGGGCCTATGTTGTGTGCCTGTTCCTGCCAGCCGCAGCGGTGCTTTGTCTCCTTTGTTTGTTCGCACTTTTCGGCCCGGCCTGCCAGGCGATCTGACCTTCATCGTGATGTAGGGTCGGGGCTCGCCCCCTCCCGCGGTGCCCCTGACTCAAGTCTCGGCCGAGGAGTTTTGACCCCGAATAAGTGCCTGGCACCTGCACGACCCTCTGAAACGGCCGGCGCCCTACCGCCGATCCAGGTAACATCTATCGAGAAAAGCGTCTTCTTCCAGAGGGCATCGGAAAGGCAGAGCCCGGCAAACCCCGGGGTTGGGGTGGCAACCAGACCCAGAGAAAGGGACGACCTCATGAGCGCATGGATCCTTCGCTTTTCTGGCAACAAGATCACGATTGGAGCCCGCAGGCCGGTCACTGTCCTTCGCGTTACGGCTGAAGGAGAAGAGACCGAGTTGGAAGTGGTCGAGGTGGGTGGGGAGGAGTATCCAGGACTCCGAGATCTCGTTCGGGTCCAGATAGAGCAGGGGCGCCCGCGCCTGATCCTGGATCTGGGCTCCGTAGAACGGATCGACTCCGATGGAATTGGAGAGGTGGTCGCCGTCTGGCAGCACGCTAAGAACACGGGTGGTGAGTTGGTGCTCGCGAGTCTCCAGCCCAGGGTTCGGGATCTCTTCAGAATCCTCTTCCTGGACAAGGTGATTCCGGTTTTCGACTCCTTGCCAGAAGCGGTCCAGTATCTTTCTCCTTCCAGCAACGAACCCCCCGATCGAGCATAAAGACGGCCAACGCCTCTGGTAATCGGCTCGTCTTGACAGTGTTAAGTGTTTACTATACACTTAACACCAATGAAGAGCTTTGGTACCTACGTCCGCAAGCAAAGAGAACGGCTCCGAGCAGGGGATCCCGAGTATTCCCTCCGGAAGGTCGCTGCCCGCATCGGGGTGGCACCGTCGTTCTTGAGCAACGTCGAGCGCGGCCAGGAGTCTCCGCCCTCGGAGCCCAAGATTCACGCCCTGGCAAGCGTGCTCGGCGAAGACCCGGACGTTCTGCTGGCCCTGGCCGGCAAGATCTCGACAGACCTGCAGCAGGCGATCTGCCACCGGCCGCAGGTCTTCGCCCGGCTCATTCGTGAGCTCAAGGACCTCCCCGACCATGCCGTCGAGCAGGTGGAGCAGGCCGCGCGTCAGGTTCGGGAAGGTCAATGGTAGAAGGAGGTAGATCCATGATCGAGCTGCAGCGCGACGCCCTGACTTTCTCGTTTCCCGACGTGCATCCCGAGGCCAGACTCTCCATCGACTTCCAGCGCACCCTGCGTATCCCTGACGACGGCGACGACTATCCCTTGCCGCCCGGGTTGGGGCGCTTTCCCACTCGGCTGGTGGACGACTTCTCGAAGGAGGTTCCCCGGACCTGGCTCCAACACGGTGGCGTGATGCTGCCGATGTATCAATCTGAAGCCCTCTGGTTGAATTTCGAGTGCGGCTGGGTGGAGATGCACCGCGCCCAGTATCCGTTCGCCGTCAAGATCGCCGCGGGCAAGATCAACGCCGTCTCAGGCGATGCCTGGAGCGACAGACTTCAGCGTCGTTCGCAGGACTATATGGTGGCGCCGGAACAGCCCTGGCTGGATGGCTTCTGCGTGGAGAAGGGCTTCATCCGTCAGTTCGTGGCCATGCCGCTCGGCTCCGGCTACAGCGCCGAAGAGCAGCTCACCGGGGAAGCCGAATTCGGCGGCCTCCAGGTCATCGTCTACCCGATGAAGCGGGAGGTCTTCGAACGTAGGTTCCCGAAGCGCCCAGAGAGGATTGGCGATGCCAGCGCTCTCTACCGGCACATGGATATGGCGGTCTGCGGTGCTGCAGCCGACATGGCCCTCGCCCCCGGTGGCCGGATGCATCAGGAAATCTACGAAGATCCCTTTTCCTTCGACGATTGGGATCGCGAGCACACCAGTCGATGCTTCGTCCACCTGGCAAACTCGCTGGTCTGGCGGGCCATCACGGGTTCGGACCCCCCATCGGTGCCGCCGACTGCGAAGGAGTACAAGAAGGCCGGCCTGCCCTGGTACGACTACTACGACGACAAGGCCGTCGCGCTGGGCGGCTCCAAGAAGCTCGATGGGCTCGACAGCGTTGCGGTGATGGGCGAGAAGAAGGGTGACGTCCCGCTCCCGGAGAACGAGAGCGTCACGCCGGAGAACATCGTCAACCTGCGACGCGGCCTCAACCCCGGCCAGGTCCGTGAGGGGAGCTTCTGAAGTAATAGCGGCCCACCAGTTCGAGATCTCCGCTCGAAGACAGGCCACTGAGTCGAATGGAGTAGTCGCCACGCGGTAGCAGCTCGGATGGCAGGATGAGTGTTACGGCGACTCTGTCGCCCGCACTCGCGGCGCCCAGCTTGCTCTGGGACCACAGCTCGGTGCGATCTAGCCAAACGGCGGAGGTCGTTGTCGAGATCATGCAGAGGCTTCAGGGTAGGGCGGTTTCCGTTCGCGAGTAGCTGCCTCCGGTGCGTGAAATTGCCACTAGATTGATGTCGTCCGGCAGGGGACGGCCGTGGCTGAAATCGACCGCCTCCGAGACCAGGGAGTCGATCGAGTTGATGCCATCGGAGGAGAGCAGCAGCACGTCGCCGGGCTCCAGGGTCAGTTTTCGGTAGGGATAGGCCCCGGAGGCCGCTCCGCCAAAGAGCCCGAGGGGGAATCCCGGAACCTGCACTTCCTCGACCTGGTCCTGGGAGCAGCGCAGCACGAACGGATAGGGCAAGCCGGCGTTGGCTAGAAGCATCTCGGGGCTGGCGGCACAGATCCTGACCACCGTGGCCGCCACATAGACACCTTTCGGTGTTTTCCGATGCAGGCGAGCGTTCATCGCTGCCAGGATGGAATCGGGTTCCTGGTTGGTCCTGGCGGTCTCCTGAAAGGCGGCCTTGACGAGCATGGTGATGAGTGCCGCCTCGGCACCGTGTCCCATGACATCGGCAACCAGAAGGACCACGCACTCGGGTCGACGGATGAGATCGAGGAAGTCGCCCCCCAGGGATTCGCAGGGACAGTACAAGCTGGTCAGCCGAAACTCTCCGATGGGCTTGGAGACATCCGGCAAGAGACTCTGCTGCACGCTGGCGGCCCTTTCGAGCTGCTCGCGCAACGACCGCTGCAGATCAGGTTTCTGCAGATTCCGCACGCCTGGCATCGATGGCGTTCCCTTGGGGGTGCCCTGCCGGATATCGTGATGGCCTGGTTGCTGTTTGAGTGGCATGGTCATGATGTGTCGGCAGTGGATCGGGGTCTCTATATAGAAATATACGTATCTGTCCGAAAACGTTTCGCGGCGCAGTGCGATGGCGGGCTGACGTTGCTGGTTCGATGGCGGAAAAACGCAGGCCTGAGGCCCCCCTGGCCACCCAGGCTCCTGGGAGCGCCGACCACGGTGCTGGCTTCGAGTTTCTGGTGTATGAGAGGGGAGTAGGGCTTTCCTACAAGACAAGGGCTCGAACTGCCCCTGCCTTCACCCAGGCGAGTTCGAGAACAGCCGGTGATCGGCAGGTGCCGCCCCCCACAGAGATTGCGGTGTTCCTAACGAGTATAGGAGCATTGGCGGCTGCCTACCAGTCGGGTCGCCTTCTTGGGACCCAGACCTCGACAGTCCGTTGAAGCGGCCGGTGGGGTCACGTCTCCCGGTTGCCGTTCATCGCGGGACACTGGCAAGAGCGGAGCGAATCTGGTTGGCCAGGCTCTTCATCTGGGTGGAAACCAGCAGTTTCCATTCGTCACCCCGCTTCTTGCACGAGACGACCTCCATGCCTTCGACCTCGACGTCACCCACCATGAGCCTGTTGCGGGTCAAAACGTGGGCGACGTCTGAGCCCTCCATCACCTCTCCCAGAACCTCCATGCCATCGAAATTCACCCGGCCCTGAGCTTCTGCCTGCGCCAGCGCGGCGCGCAAGAAGGAGGCGAAGAACTCCATATCCGATAACGCGGCTATCGATTGTGCAGTAGCTCCGGCACCGAAGAATGCCTCGCGAAACTGCTGTTGAGCGACAGGTGGGGCAGTATCGATGACACCCAGCGAATGGCGGAACTCGGTCAACGCGGATGGATCGAAAAACGCAGCGGCCGCGTCGAAGTCACCCTTCTGCAGTTGCTTGAAGAAGGCCTCCGTTGTCTCTGTAGGCGTGGCTCCATAGACCGAACTGCTCGACAGAATCAGAAGGACAAACGCGATTCGCAAAATCTTCATGGTCGTCATCTCCACAACGCAGTGAGTGCCAGATTCGTTCCATTGTATGGGAACCTCTGCCCCCCCGGTGCAAGCCTCTGGGTGCGAAGGCGGAAGTTGCCTCTGCTGACCATCGGCTCCACACGCCGTGCGTAGACCGGGTTACAATCTCATCAACGATAGAGAACGAAGCTCAGGAGGAGGTCAGCCTTGTCCGACCGTGGACATGTCGTAATCGTCGACGACGACGCATCCAGCGCCGATACGCTGCAGGAGCTGCTGGAAAAGGACGGCTATACCGTCGACCAGACAGCCAGCGGCCCGCGAGCCCTCGAGGCCATCGCCAAGGCCAAGCCCAACCTCGTGCTGGTGGACACCCACCTGGAGCACAGCAATCCGTTCGAGCTGCTCGACGAGCTCGAGCAGAGCTCGAATGCGCTGGACATTCCGGTGATCTTCATGACCACCCTCGACGACGCCGAGGCCAAGGTCAAAGGGCTCGAGTCGGGAGACGACCTGATCGTCAAGCCATTCGATGCGCGCGAAGTCCTGGCCCGCATCGAGCGCCAGGTCACGGTCTCCAAGGTGCGCATGGCCCTGCGCGAGTCGGAGGCCAAGTTCCGGTCGGTCATGGAGTCGGCGATCGACGCGATCATCTCCGGCGACGCCGAGGGCAGGATCCGGTCGTGGAACAGTGCGGCGACGGCGCTCTTCGGTTTCACCGAGGCCGAGGTGATCGGCCAGCCCATCGACCTGATCATCCCGGATCGTTTCCGAGAAGCCCATCAGAAGGGCATTCACAGGGTCAGCTCGGGCGGACCGACTCACGTGATCGGCAAGACCGTCGAGCTCGCGGCCATACGCAAGGATGGGAGCGAGTTTCCAGTGGAGTTGTCATTGGCGACCTGGTTCCTGGACGACGAGCGCTACTACACCGGCATCATCCGCGACATCAGCGAACGCAAACAGGCCGAGCAGAAGTTCCGCTCGGTCACCGAGTCGGCGATCGACGCCATCATCTCGGCCAACCACGTGGGAGAGATCATCAGCTGGAACAAAGCGGCCACCGACATCCTCGGCTACACGGAGGAGGAGGCGGTCGGCCAGCGTCTCGAGCTGATCATTCCCGAGCGATATCACGATGCGCACCGCAACGGCATGGCGCGATTCACGGCCACAGGCGAGGCCCACGCGATCGGCACCACAGTCGAGCTTGCGGCTCGCACGAAGAGTGGAGAAGAGATGCCGATCGAGCTCTCGTTGTCGACCTGGACGGTTCGCGACGAGCGCTACTACACTGGCATCATCCGAGACATCGGCGAGCGCAAGAGGGCGGAGGAAGCCCTGCGTGCGAGCGAGCAGACACTGCGGGAGCGTCAGGAGGAGCTGAAGACGAAGAACGAGGCGCTGGAAGAGACGCTGAACCAACTCAACGAGATGCACAACCAGCTCATCATCCAGGAAAAGATGGCCTCGCTGGGCAAGCTCAGTGCCGGCATGGCGCACGAGCTCAACAATCCGGCCGCCGCCGCCCAGCGCGGTGCCGCGCAGCTGCAGGCCACCTTCTCTCAATTGCAGGGCATCCAACTGCGGCTCGGCGAACAGAAGCTCGATCAGGCGCAGCTGGACAAACTGGTGGAGCTCTATCGAGTGGCCAGGGAACGCGCCGAGAGGCCGACCGAGATGAAGGCCATCACCCGTACCGATCGAGAGAACGCTCTCGAGGAGTGGCTGAAAGTGCAGGGCATCGATACCTCGGGAGAGCTGGTACCGTCTCTGGTCAGCCTCGGCAGTGGGGAGGGCGATCTCGAGGCCTTGACCGAGCTGTTCCCTGCCGAACAGTTCTCGCTGGTGATCGATTGGCTGAGTTGCATGTACGCGATCTACAGCCTGCTCAGCGAGATCAGCATCGGTTCCGGCCGCATCGCCGAGATCGTCAAAGCGCTCAAGACCTACACCTACATGGACCAGGCGCCGGTCCAGTCCGTGGACGTGCGTGAGGGCCTGGAGAACACGTTGATCATCCTCAACAGCAAGATGAAGAGAGGCGTGACGGTGGTCCGGGAGTATTCGGAAGACCTGCCGGTCATCGAGGCCTACGCGAGCGAGCTGAACCAGGTGTGGACGAACATCATCGACAACGCGACGGATGCCATGGAGGGAGAGGGCACTCTCGTTGTCAGGACGCGGCGGGACGAACCATGGGTGGTTGTCGAGATCGAGGACAGCGGTCCAGGCATCCCCGAGGAGATCCAGTCGAAGATCTTCGATCCCTTCTTCACCACCAAGGGTGCCGGGCAGGGCACGGGTCTGGGGCTGAATATCAGCCGCAACCTCATTGGTCAGAAACACTTCGGTGAAATTTCCGTAGAGTCGAAACCGGGCAGCACATGCTTTGCCGTCCGGCTGCCGATAGATCTCAAGCCCACTGAGTGAGCTCGGACGGGATGGAGAAGAGGAACGTGATCAAACCAATTGTCATGACGGTCGATGATGAGGCGCATGTGCTCAACGCCATCGCCCGGGACCTGCAGGCGCGTTATCAGAAGGAATACCAGATCGTGAAGGCGAGCTCTGGCGCCGAGGCGTTGGAGACGGTGCTGGAGTTCAAGCGACGCAACACTCCGGTGGCGCTCTTCGTGGTCGACCAGCGCATGCCGGTGATGAGCGGCATCGAGTTTCTGACCGAAGCCATCAAGCTCTATCCGGAGTCGAAGAGGGTCCTGCTGACCGCCTACGCCGACACCGATGCGGCGATTGCCAGCATCAACGCCATCGGTCTCGACTACTACCTCATGAAGCCCTGGGACCCCCCGGAGGAGCGTCTCTATCCCGTGCTCGACGACCTGTTGAGTGACTGGGCGGCCAGCGTGCCGGTGCCGTACGACGGCATTCGACTGGCCGGCACCCTGTGGTCGCCGAGCTCGCACAACGTCAAGGAGTTTCTAGCCCGCAGCCAGATACCGTACAAGTGGTTGGATATCGAGCGGGACTCCGAGGCAAGGGAGTTGGTCGACTCGATCACGGAAGGTCGGTCTCGTCTGCCGGCACTGTTCTTTCCGGACGGCAGCACCCTGGTGGATCCAGACCTGCGCACCCTGGCGGACAAGGTCGGTCTCACGACCCAGGCCGAACAGCCCTTCTACGACCTGATCGTCATCGGTGCCGGCCCTGCGGGTCTGGCGGCAGGTGTCTACGGGGCCTCCGAGGGCCTACGAACGGTGGTGATCGACAAGGATGTGGCCGGTGGCCAGGCCGGGACCAGCGCCCGGATCGAGAACTACCTGGGTTTTCCCAAGGGCATCAGCGGCGCGGATCTGATGCGACGTGCGGCAACACAGGTGCAGCGCCTCGGCGCCGAGATCCTGACAGCCCAGGAGGTCACCGGGGTACGAGTCGAGGGTCCCTACAAGATCGTGACCCTGGGTGACGGCAGTGAGCTCAGAAGTCATGCGCTGCTGATCGCCACCGGAGTCAAAGTGCGCGAGCTCGATGTGCCGGGCATCGAGCCCTTTGTGGGTGGCTCTGTGTACTACGGAGCGGCAACGTCCGAGGCCGCCCACTACCAGGGGAAGAAGGTCTTCGTAATCGGTGGCGCCAACTCGGCCGGCCAGGGTGCGATGTTCCTGTCGCGGTTCGCGAGCGAGGTGGCGATCCTGATCCGCGCGGACTCCCTCAAGGAGAGCATGTCCCAATACCTGATCGATCAGATCGACGGGACGGAGAACATTGCGCTGAAGACCAATACCGAGGTGGCAGCCGTGGCCGGCACCGATCGTCTCGAGTCACTTACGATCAAGAACAACATTACGGGCGAGACCGAAACGACTCCTGCCGACGCAATCTTCATCTTCATCGGTGCCGTGCCCCACTCGGACATCGTGGAAGGCATCGTCGAGCGTACCGAGGTCGGGTTCATCCCCACGGGGCAGGACCTGATTCATGATGGCCGTCGGCCGAACAACTGGAAGCTGAGGCGCGACCCCTTCTTGCTGGAGACCAGCGTGCCGGGTATCTTCGCCGCAGGCGACGTCCGCGAAGGCGTCGTGAGAAGAGTGGCCTCTGCAGTCGGCGAAGGCGCCGTCTCCGTCACCTTCATCCACAAATACCTCGAAACCGTCTGATCCGCGCCCACCCTCGATTGAAGCGGCCGGCGCCCCCACAATTGAAGCGGCCGGACCTGTGCCGGCCGAAGCCTTACGCCCGCCCACGGCGCCCCCACAACTGAAACGACCGACGCCCCAAAACTGAAACGACCGACGCTCCCACAATTGAAGCGGCCGGACCTATGCCGGCCGAAGCCTTGCGCCCTCCCACGGCACCCCTGTCAACCGACCGCCATGCAGTACAATTCTCCAGGTAAGAATCAATCATGATCGGCACGACGGTTTCTCACTATCGGATCACCGGCAAGCTCGGTTCGGGCGGCATGGGTGAGGTGTACGAAGCCGAGGACACCGAACTGGGACGGAGAGTTGCCCTCAAGGTTCTGCCAGAGCACTTGGCCTCCGACCCTGATCGTCTCGAGCGATTCAGGCGCGAAGCGCGAGCCGTGGCGTCACTGAATCATCCAAACATCGTCACGCTCCATTCGGTAGAGGAGTCCGATGGCCGTCACTTCCTGACCATGGAGCTGGTGGACGGGAAGTCTCTGGATGCGCTCATCCCGGAGGCCGGCTTCGATCTCGAGCGCCTCTTCGAGCTGGCCATCCCGATCGCCGATGCTCTTTCAGCGGCCCACGAGAAGGGGGTCGTCCATCGGGACCTCAAGCCCGCCAACGTCATGGTGGGTGAGGACGGGCGCCTCAGGATTGTCGACTTCGGTCTCGCCAAGCTCTGGGAAGAGAGTCTCGAGGACACCGATACCGAGCTGGCCACCGAAGGGCTGACCAAAGAAGGTGTCGCCATGGGAACGGCGCCCTACATGTCACCGGAGCAGCTCCAGGGCAAGGAGATCGACCACCGGTCCGACCTGTTCTCTCTCGGGATTCTGCTCTACGAAATGACGACGGGGAAGCGGCCCTTCAAGGGCCAGTCCGCGATCGAGCTGGCGTCCGCGATCCTCAAAGACAACCCGGACTCGGTCACCGACGTCCGCGAAGGAGTGCCTCGGCACCTGGGACGAATCATCCGGCACTGCCTGGAGAAGGATCCGGATCTGCGCTTTCAGTCGGCCAAGGATGTGCGCAACGAGCTGGCAGGCTTGAAAGGGGAGGTGGAATCGGGTGAGGTGCCGCTCAGCACCGGAGGGATGCCGGCGGTTGCCGCGCCGGTATCTGCCTCGAAGCAGGCCAGGCCGGCTTGGTTGATCCCCGGCCTGGTGGTCGCAGCCGTGATCGTCGTTGCCGGACTCATCTGGATGATGCGGGGCAGGGAAGAAGCGCCACCGGCCGAGACATCTGTTGCCGCTGGAGCCGCCGCCGAGGCAGAACATAAGAAGATCGTGGTCCTGCCCTTCGAGAACCTGGGCACGGAAGAGGAAGCCTACTTCGCTGCCGGCATCACCGACGAAATCACCGGGCGCCTCGGTTCGGTGAGCGGGCTCAGAGTGATCTCGCGCAAGAGTGCCCTGCACTATGCCGATACCGATAAGACCATTCAGCAGATCGGCGAAGAGCTTGGCGTCGGCTACGTGCTTGAAGGCACGGTGCGATGGGCGAGCAGCTCGGAAGGCTCCAGCCGCGTGCGTATCACGCCGCAGCTCATCCGAGTGGCCGACGATAGCCAACTCTGGTCGAATACCTACGACCGGGTCATCGAAGACATCTTCGAGGTGCAGTCGGACATCGCCACCCAGGTGATCGATGAGCTGGGCATCACGCTGCTCGAGCCCGAGCAGCGGGCGGTGGAGAGCCGACCGACCGAGAACATCGAGGCCTACCAGGCCTATCTCCGCGGCCTGCAGTACGCCAACCATCCGGATTCCACCGAGCGCAACATGCGGCTGGCCATCGAGATGTTTCAACGCGCCTCCGAGCTCGACCCCTCCTTCGCTCAGGCCCACGCCTGGCTCAGCCACGCCCAGGCGCGCTATTACTGGTTCGGTCACGATCTGTCCGAAGCGCGAATGCAGCTCGCCCGACAGTCGGCGGCGCAGGCCCTGGCCCTCGATCCGGATCTGCCCGAGGGGCACGTAGCGATGGGCTATGTGCATTACTACGGTTCCAGGGACTACGACAGCGCACTGAAGGAGTTCGCCCTGGCCGAGCAGTCCAAGCCCAATGACAAGGAGATCATCGCCGCCATCGGCTACATTGCGCGGCGACAGGGCGAGTGGGAATTGGCGGCGACGCAGTTCGCCAAAGCACTGGAGCTCGATCCGCAGGACGCGAATCTCACCATCGATCTGGGTGGCGCTCATCAGCGGCTGCGTCGCTACGAGGAGGCCGACGCGGCATTCAATCGGGCTATTTCGATGTTCCCAGACCAGAATCGGGCTTACGGTGACAAGGCCTTGAATCTATGGCAGTGGCACGGCGATGCCTCACTGACGCGGCCGATTCTCGAGCAGATGCCGGTGCAGGACAGCGAGGACGCGCTCTTTGCCTGGTGGAGGCAGGAGCTCTGGGAACGAGATTTCCGCCAGGCCGCGGAGCGGTTGGCAGTGGCGCCAAACGACTTCTTCCAAGCCAATGTCATTCAAATCATGCCCAAGGCGTTCCTGGAGTCCTACACCTACTTTCTGGCTGGAGACAGCGAGCGCTCGCAGGCCGCCGCCGAGAAGGCGCTGCCGCACATGGAGCGCTACGTGAGGGAGCGGCCCGATGATCCCTTCTCCCACATTGGTTACGGACTCATGCTGGCGGCCGTGGGGCGCCATCAGGAGGCCGTGAGCGAAGGCGAGCTGGCGATGGAGATCCTCCCCCTGGAGAGGGATGGGATCTACGCTCCCTATCTCATCTACTGGGTGGCCAGTATCTACAACATGGTCGGCGACTACGACGCGGCCCTCGACCAGCTCGAGACGCTGCTGTCGAACCCCACGACCGTATCGGTGGCAACGCTGGAGGGCAACGTCGAGTGGGACAAAGTTCGCGACTTGCCTCGCTACCAGCAGCTCGTCGAGAAGTATCGGTAACCAGGAATATCAGGGCGGGGCATGTCCCTCCCGCTGAAGCGGCGGGCGTCCCTGCCGGCCAACTATCGAACTGCCTGGAACTCGTGATCATCAGTCTCGTACTTCGGGTAGATGAAGCTCGTTCGGACCTGTG
>JAUWSP010000492.1 GCA_030610025.1 Acidobacteriota bacterium
AGCCTGCCGGAGACCAGGGAGCTGACGGATCGTCCGCTGGCGATTCGGGAGTCACAACTTGGAGGCAGCGACCTGCTGGTGGCCGAGAGCCTGCTGCGCAAGGCCGACGTTCTACTCGCAATGGACCGGTACGCCATGGCAGGAGATCTGCTAACCCGGGCACTGCAGATCTACGAGTCGACCCCAGGCTCCAGCGACATTAGCGTGGCTCGGGTTCACAATCGCCTCGGTCAGCGGTATTTGCACACCGGGCCGATCCGAGATGCCGAGTGGCATGCGGCTCTGGCAGTCGGCATCGCAGAGAGCGCTCCGGACCTGGACGAGCTAGTGCTGGCGGAAACGCTAACCGGCCTTGCCGAGTTCCATGTCCATTCGCTCTCCGACGACTACAGGACGACCGCTGAACCTTTGGCTCGCCGGGCTCTGGAGATTCGACGCAGAGTGCTCGCCGAGGAGCACCCTCTGGTCGCCCGAAGTATCTACCTGTACGGCTATGTCCTTCACGATCTCCGTCGCTACCAGGAGTCGTTCGAGCTCATGCATGGGGCAATCGAATCGCTGGAGAGATCCCTGCGCCCAGACCATCCTCTCGTCGCCCACTACCTCTATGGCATCCACCACCTCCAGGAGATCCTCGGGGATCCGGTCGGGGCCGAGGAGAGTCTCTGGCGGTCCATCGCGATCTTCGAGAAATACCCCGAGATCGGGTTGTCGGCCTACACCTACAACGCCTTGGGGTACTTGCGGCATCTCCAGGGTGACCTGGTCTCTGCCCGGCAACTGTACGAGAAGGCTCTCGGGATTACCGAGCGGACCTTCGGGCCAGGGTGCATCGAGGCCGCTTCGTGGCTCAACAACCTCGGGCGGCTCGAGACCGAGCTAGGCGAGCTCGGGGACGCTCAGCGGGATCTCCAACGTGGCCTGCAGATCGCCACCGAGCTCTATGGGACCGATGGTGAGCATACGGCGGTTCACTACATCACCCTGTCGAAGCTGTACCTCGCGACAGAAGATCTCGATCAGGCTGAGGAGCTCGCCCGCCGAGCCTGCGAAATCGAAGGATGTTTTACGGATTCCAGCGATCCTCGCTCAGAGGTAGCGGCAAGGGCATTGGGCATCGTGCTTCGCGAAAGGGGCACGTACGAAGAGGCCAGAGAGATCTTGACTCGGGGCTTCGTGGTGCGCGAGCCAGGCCTTGCTGTCCGGAACCACGAGTTCGCCGAGAACCTGATCGCGCTTGCCGATCTCCTGGTCGTGATGGGCACCGATCGCCAGGCCATCCCGATGTATGAGGAGGCCGTCTCCATCCTCGAACACCTCCATGGGCGGCAGCATCCCCGAGCGGCCTCGACCCGCCTGAAGATCGCTGACTGTTGGATCCGATCGGAGCAGTGGGCGGAGGCCTACGACCAGGCCATCCGAGCAGAGGAGGTCGCCAGGGAGCATTCCCGGCTCATGCTCACCGGCATGAGTGAGCGGGTGGGACTGCAATACGCAGCGAACCGTCCATCGGGCCTCGACAGGGTGCTCTCCCTGTTGATCGACAGGCCGGAGGCGGGAGCCCGGCAAGAGGGCATCGAGGCGCTGATTCGATCGCGTGCGCTGGTCCTGGACGAGATGGCCGACCGACGTCGGACGTTTTCGACGAGCGCAGCGATTGGCGATATCCGTCTGATGCAGGACCTGACGAGATCTCGCAAGAGGCTGGCCTATCTGACGGTTCAGGGGCCAGGTGCGCCAGACGCGCTCGATGCCTTCCAGCGAGCGCTGGCTAATGCCAGGAGGGAGCGAGACAGGGCCGAGCGAGTGCTCGCCGAGGCCGATCGGCGGTTTCGCCTGCGCCAGCAAACGAGAGGTGCAGGTCTGGACGAAGTCATGGCCTCTTTGCCACAAGGCAGTGGGCTAGTCGGATTCGCCCGGTTCCGACATTTTCAGATTCCAGGAGACGCTGGCGAAACGAGCCCAGGCACCGAGCCAGTGCCCTCATACCTGGCCTACGTGGTGCGAACCGACACGACCGCAGTCGAGCTCGTCAATCTGGGGATAGCCAGTGAGATCGACGCTCTGGTCGAGGAATTGCGCTCCGAGGTGGGAAGGGAAGCAGAAGTCACCCTGGGGAGCTCTGCTTCTCGGGAGCAGGCCTACCGGAGCGTTGCCGAGCGTCTTCGTGAGCACCTCTGGGATCCGATCGAGCCCAACCTGGCCGGTCTCGAGCGGGTCTTCGTCGTGCCGGATGGTGCTCTGCATCTCGTCAACCTGGCCGCACTTCCTGTTGGCCAGAGCGAGTACCTATCGGAGGTCGGTCCCCGGCTCCACTACCTGTCCGCCGAGCGGGACTTGTTAGAAGGGCCCTCCGAGTCAACTGGCGAGGGTCTTCTGGTGATCGGCAATCCTGATTTCGAAGCGATAGCTCACCATTCCGAGCAGCGGGAAGTGGAGTCCAACACCGTCAGCGCGATTCCTGCGGGCGAAGTAAAACCGGGAAACATCTATCGTGGCCTTCGATCGACATGCGAGAGCTTTCAGGCCATGCGCTTCGAGCCCTTGCCCGCCAGCGAGGCCGAGGTGAGAGATGTAGAGGATGTCTGGCACAACTTCGAGCCGTCAACGCCTGCGACGACGCTCCTCCGAGGCGATGCGGTCGAGACGAATTTCAAACGACTTGCCTCCGGCCGCCGGGTACTGCACTTGTCCACGCACGGCTTCTACCTTGGTGACGACTGCCCGGTGTACGATCTCGCCGATCCAAGTGGGAGCTGGGACCGCGGAGAGAGCGCAGGCGCCCTGGAGAGTCCTTTGTTGCGGTCGGGCTTGGCGTTCGCTGGCGCGAATCATCGACGGAACGCTCGTCCGGAGGAGGACGACGGTATCTTGACTGCCGAGGAAGTAGCGGCTGTCGATCTACTGGGCGTCGAGTGGGCTGTCCTTTCGGCGTGCGAGAGCGGCGTCGGGGAAGTGCAGACAGGCGAGGGTGTCTTTGGCCTTCGTCGGGCCTTCGCCAGCGCAGGTGCCCGCACCCTGATCATGAGTCTGTGGCCTGTGGACGACGACGTCACTCGTGAGTGGATGAGGCTTCTCTACCAGCATCGGTTCGTGGACGGTTTTTCGACGATCGAGGCCGTGCATCGCGCTAATCTCGATCTCCTGGCAGCCCGTCGCGAAGCGGGCACGAGCACCCACCCTTTCTACTGGGC
>JAUWSP010000120.1 GCA_030610025.1 Acidobacteriota bacterium
GACGAGTCGGGCTCGCCGCCGAGCAGGTGTGCCATCGGGAGTCCGGCGCCCTCGCACTCGGCGACCGACATGCTGTCCGCACCGATGCCCCAATAGCCGTGAGTGGCGTTGAAGAAGATCTCGGCCGCTTCCTCGGTGAGGCCGCCATACTGGCGGATGAAGTCGATGTAACTGATCTGCCGGAGGAACTGCCGGCGCTCTTCCGGACTGCGGCCTTCGAGCACGTCGGTTCTGGCGGAGTAGAACCGCTTCAGGGAGTCGCGTGACTCCGGGCTGAGCGGCACGGTGTCGAGCTTGCCGAGGATGCTCGCGAAGTCTCCCCAACGTGGAGTGAACCCCGGAATCAGCACGTCGCGCCCATAGGTCTCGGCATCGAAGTAGATGGCCGGGCCGAGCTCTCCGTCGTCGCCGTAGTTGAAGTCGTTGCGCTTCAGGAGGCGGTCGATATCGACGCCCAACTCGGTTAGGAGGGCGTTGACCCGCTCGCTGAACGCCGAGTATTCGAGATTGAAGTCGCCGCCCCAAACCAGGCGCATCGGCCCACCCTGGTGGAACTCGTTGCGCGTGGCGTGACCGCCGAACTCGTCGTGGTTTTCGAGGATTAGGATGCGGGAGTCCGCGCCGAACCGCTGGCGATAGAAGTAGGCGGCGGCGAGGCCGCTTAAACCCCCGCCGACGACCACCAGATCGTATTCCTCTCCGAGGTCCTCGCCGGTGCCGAAGTCTTGGCGCTCAAGAGCCAGTTCGTGCGCCACCTCGAACGAGCCGGGGTGTGAACCGCGCAGTACGGTGAGCGTGGGTGGGTGGTAGCGTGCAGCCGTTTCGGTGTGTGCGGGTGAAGGTTGTCCCCCAGCCACTTCGGAAGGGAGGCCGAGACTCAGAGCCACAAGCCCTGTGCCGTGGATGAAGTCCCGGCGGGTGATGTCGCGGCTCATACCCAGTTGGCGATCGGACTTGCTCATGGCGCCTATTGAACCCCTGGTATAGGCGTGATTCTAACTTGATAGCGGATCGAATCCCTTCCCCTCCGCCAATGGCACTTGCCGTACCGGATCTGCTCTGGGACCCTGCTTCGAGACCCTTCGGCCGATTGCGAGTGGCACAGCTCCTCGCGCCGAACTTTGTCGCACAGCGCGTGGCCGTCAGATCCTGGTCGACAAGCCCCCGACGGAAGACCTAACCGTCGAGATCAGGCCAGGTCGAAGCGATCGAGATTCATCACCTTGTCCCACGCCGCCACGAAGTCACGCACAAACTTCTCTTTCGAGTCGTCACTTGCATACACCTCTGCGATGGCTCGGAGTTGGGAGTTCCAACCGAAGACGAGATCGACGCGGCTGGCGGTCCACTTGAGATCGCCCGTCTGTCGGTCGCGTCCCTCGAACACGTTCTCGGAGGTGGAAGACGGCTTCCACTCCGTGCTCATGTCGAGCAGATTCGCGAAGAAGTCGTTGGTCAACGTCTCGCCCCGGTCGGTGAAGACACCGAGATCGGATTGCTCGAAGTTTGCGTTCAGGGCGCGCATGCCACCGACGAGAACCGTCATCTCGGGAGCGGTCAGCGTCATGAGCTGTGCCCTGTCCACCAGCAGGTCCTCAGCCGTACGGCTGTGTCCGTCCCGGAGGTAGTTGCGGAACGCGTCTGCGGTCGGTTCGAGCACGGCAAACGCTTCGCTGTCGGTTTGCTCCTGCGTCGCATCCGTGCGACCCGGTGCGAAGGGAACTTCCACATCGTGGCCAGCCTTCTTCGCGGCCTGCTCGATGGCTGCGCATCCACCCAGAACGATCAGGTCGGCGAGCGAAACCTGCTTCCCGCCGGTTTGCGAGCTGTTGAAGTCCTTCTGGATCGACTCCAATGTCTCGAGCATCCCGCCCAGCTGGCCCGGCTGATTCACTTCCCAATCCTTCTGCGGGGCCAGGCGAATGCGTGCTCCGTTCGCCCCACCTCGCTTGTCGCTGCTGCGGAAAGTTGCCGCCGCCGCCCAGGCGGTCGAAACCAGCTGGGAAATCGACATTCCGGAATCGAGGATCTTGGCCTTGAGGGCAGCGATGTCGTCATCCCCAATCGACTCGTGAGTGACCGCGGGGACGGGGTCTTGCCACAACAACTCCTCGTTCGGGACTTCCGGGCCGAGGTAGCGCGAGATCGGGCCCATGTCACGGTGCGTCAACTTGAACCACGCCCGGGCAAATGCATCTGCGAACTCATCGGGGTTTTTGTGGAAGCGACGCGAGATCGGCTCATAGATCGGGTCCATCCGCATGGCCATGTCTGCCGTGGTCATGATGGTCGGGACCCGCTTTGACGGGTCTTCGGCATCCGGTGCGAGGTCCTTCTCGTCCACGTCCTTCGGCGTCCACTGCCAGGCGCCGGCGGGACTCTTTGTCAGTTCCCATTCATATCCGAACAGCATGTCGAAGTAGCCGTTGTCCCATTGGGTCGGATTCGGGGTCCAGGCGCCTTCCAGGCCGCTGCCGATGGCATCGGAGCCCTTGCCGCTGCCGAAACTGCTCTTCCAGCCGAGGCCCTGCTCTTCGATGCCGGCGGCTTCGGGTTCAGGACCGACAAGGGCGGCATCGCCGGCACCATGGCATTTGCCGAAGGTATGTCCTCCGGCAGTGAGCGCAACTGTTTCCTCGTCGTTCATCGCCATCCGCGCGAACGTCTCTCGAATGTCCCGGCCTGACGCAACCGGATCCGGATTGCCGCTCGGCCCTTCCGGATTGACGTAGATCAGGCCCATCTGAACGGCGCCGAGGGGGTTCTCGAGGTCCCGGTCACCGCTGTAGCGCTCGTCTTCAAGCCACTCGGTCTCAGGGCCCCAGTAGATATCCTCTTCCGGTTCCCAAACGTCCGCGCGCCCGCCGGCGAAACCGAATGTCTCGAATCCCATCGATTCGAGGGCAACGTTGCCAGTCAGAACCAGTAGATCGGCCCACGAGATCTTGCGGCCGTACTTCTGCTTGGTCGGCCAAAGCAACCGGCGCGCCTTGTCGAGGTTTACATTGTCGGGCCAACTATTGAGCGGCGCAAAGCGTTGCGTGCCGGAGCCTGCGCCGCCCCGGCCGTCGCTGATGCGGTACGTGCCAGCACTGTGCCACGCCATTCGAACGAAGAGCCCCCCATAGTGGCCATAGTCGGCCGGCCACCAGTCCTGCGACGTCGTCATCAGGCTCTCGAGGTCCTTCTTCAGGGCCGCGAGGTCGAGCGACTTGAACGCCTCGGCATAGTTGAATTCCTCGCCTAGCGGGTCGGACAGCGGAGAGTGCTGGTGGAGAATCTGCAGGTTCAACTGATTGGGCCACCAGTGTTGGTTCGCCGTGGTCGTAACCGCCGTCTGGGAATGGGGTCCGTGCACGATGGGGCACTTTCCTGCTCTTTTCATGCTCTCTGACATGTGGGTGCTCCTGATTCTTCCTTCTTATGGGTTAGTGACTCTGGGTCTGAGATGTTGCCCCGCCTTGAGTCTGGAACGGCGTCAGATGTAGAGGCGATCCTTGTCGATCTCATCGCGCAGGATGCGCAGCTCTTCGGTGCTGGGCTCCTCGTTGCGGCCGATCTCTTCGGGCTGGAGTAGCTCGAAGCCGGTGGCGGCTCGTGCCTGTTCCAGCTCGACCCCCGGATTGAGCGCCAGCAGTCGCATCCGCTTGCTTTTTTCCTCGAAGTCGAGGGTGCAGAGATCGGTGACGACTCGGAAGGGACCGGTGTTCGCTGGTAGGCCGGCGCGCTCCCGCGCTCCGGGCCCGTCGAGATAGCCGGGAGTGGTGAGAAAGTCGAGTTCGGACACAAAGGTCCGAGGCGACTGCCGCATGATGACGATGGTGCGCCAGCAGGCGGAGCCGACATCGTTGCCGCCTCCCGATCCCGGCAGTCGCACTTTCGGCGACGGCTGCGCGCCGATTACCGTGCTGTTGAGGTTGCCGTAGGCATCGATCTGGGCGCCGCCGAGAAACCCATACTCGATGAAGCCGCGTTGCGCCGCCTCCATGGTGGCGCAGATGCCGGCGGCGTGGAGGCCCCTGTTATAGGTGCGCATGTCCCCCACCGCCAGAGGGAGCTTCTCCAGGATGGCGCCGGTGCCCCCGAACTCGAAGACCGGCGTCAGGTTCTTGGCGTGCATCTTCTGCGCCAGCGCCGCCGCCAGCATGGGAATGCCGGTGCCGATGAAGGCGGTCGCATTGTCGGCCATGGTGCGGCTGGCCAGGCAGATCATCAACTCGGTGCTGGTGTAGCGTTCGTCTGCCATCTCAAACCCCTTTGATCCTCAGCTCCTCCAGCCGGTCTCGACCCACCAGATCGAGGTAGGCTTCGTGACTCTCCACCCCGTAGACCCACTTGTCGAGATAGGCCTTCACCTTCTCGGCGTCTTTGGTGCTCTCAAAATATGAGCGGATGTGCTCCTCGTCGCGCTCGTACATGCCGCTCATCTCCCCGGGGTGAGAGCCAAAGGGTGCTTCGACGACGGCGTCGACCACGTACCAGGGACTGATGGTGCGATCGGGCGCCCGTCGAATGGCCTCGGTGTCGACGATCTGCTCGGCCGAGACGATGACTCTCTTCGAAGCACAAGCCATCTCGGCTGCAAAACCCGAGATGCCGTCGATCTGGCAGTTGCCGTGCTTGTCCGCACGATTCACGTGGATTATGCCCACATCGAGGATCAGCGCCGGCAGCAGGCAGACTGGCTCGCCGGTGAAAGGGCACTCCACCACTTTGGCGGCCGAGTACTTGAGGGTGTCGGTCCCCAGCATGGAGCGCGTCGGCAGGAAGGGCACCCCCATGGCCGCCGCTTTGAATCTCCAGGCCAGGGCGGCGTTGGACCATTCGACGATGTTCTCCACATAGCCCGATTCGACGGCCCGCCGGAGGTTTGACGACACACCGTAGACCTCGAGACCGATATAGGTCCAGTCCAAGGCCTTGAACGAACCGGCAGCGGCGAAGAGATCCGATTCGTAGACCCCTTGGCCCACGCCGCGCAGGCTGCGGTAACCCGCTCGGATGAGCTCGCGGGTCAGCGACATTGGGCAGCGCACCGTGCCGTAGAGCTCCACTCCGACGTAGTCGCCTTCGTCGACGAATCGCCGGATGGCCTCCTTCTCGCTCATCCGCTTGTCCACCAGACCTTTCTCCTTGGCCCGGTTGTGAGCGCGGAAGGCTTCGAGGTCGATGGGCGTCAGCAGGTCGCCGACACCCTCTTTGAGAATCTTGAGACTCTTCTCGTTCATGTTCCTCTTTCAGCGGGTGTACCCGCGACGTCCCGACGCCTCATCGGATCTCGCTCCCCCAGAATTCTACTCCTGATTCTGGCTCAGGCGCTCAACTCGGGGCGTCAATTGGCGGTGAAAACACTGGGGCAGGTCAGTGGTCCACTCTCGGTCCATTTCGAGTGGACTCTGAGGCTGCTCCGAGACTGTCAGTGAGCTCTTCTGACAGGTCTCCGTGACCAGAAGAGGCATCTCGGAGCCACGCGAGCGCCTCGCGAACATGGAGATACCTACCCCGAACCTCGAAGCCAAGAAGGTTCAAAGGAACTGGACTTCGATCGCCTGATTCCTACCCGGTTGGGTAGCACTGACCGTTCGAGAAAAGCGTAGGATACAGGCAAGCCAGATTTAGGATGGTCTCCATGATCGGTCAGACCCTGGGTCACTACAAGATCCTCGACATGCTCGGGGCGGGTGGAATGGGAGAGGTGTATCGGGCGGAGGACACGCGGCTCCGCCGCCAGGTGGCCTTGAAAGTGCTCCCCGCAGAACTGGCCAGCAATGAAGACCGGCTGGAGCGCTTCCAGCGAGAGGCGGAGGCCCTGGCCGCCATCGATCATCCGAACATCGTCCACATCTACTCGGTGGAATCGGCCGAGGTCTCCCCACTCGCCGATCCGGAGGAAGCTGGGGGGGACGGCCGCACGGTTCACTTCCTCACGATGCAATTGGTGAGGGGCGAGCGCCTCGCGGATCTGATTCTGGACGATGGTATGCCCGTCGATCGAGTCCTCGGGATTGCGATTCCGCTGGTCGACGCTCTGCGGGCCGCACACGAGAAGGGCATCATCCATCGGGATCTCAAGCCCGAAAATGTCATGGTCGACGAGGAGGGCCGGGTCAAGATCCTGGACTTCGGGCTCGCCAAGCTGCGACTGCCGGAGCCGGAAGAAGGCGACAGCATCCTGCCCACCCAGGCCATGACCGAGGCGGGTATGGTGATGGGAACGGTGCCCTACATGTCGCCCGAGCAGGTGCAGGGCAGCCCGGTCGACCATCGGACCGACATCTTCTCTTTGGGGATCCTTCTCTACGAGATGGCCTGTGGTGCGAGGCCGTTCCAGGGTGAGAACTCGGCCTCCCTGATCTCGAGCATCATGCGCGACGAGCCCGAGTCGGTCGCCGAGCTGAAGCCCGGACTGCCCCAGCGTCTGGTCGACACGTTTCACCGGTGCCTCGAGAAGGATAGAGAGCAGCGTTTCCCATCGGCTCGAGAGCTCCATGCAGAGTTGGTGGGGCTCCAAGACGAGGTGACTGCGGGACAGGCGGTAGTCGCTCGGCCAGAGTCGAAGGTGGCCCGGCTCGGTATCGGCCCTCGGGCCCTGATCGCGGCAGTCCTGACCTTGGGTGTTCTGGCCGGCGTGATCTGGCTCTTGAATCGAGGGCCCGGTGAGCCCACGGCAGTCGTCTCCGAAGGGCCCCAGATCAGCTCGCTCGCGGTCCTGCCCCTGAGGAATCTCTCGGGTGACCCGGAGCAGGACTACTTCGTCGACGGCATGACCGAGGCGCTGATCACCGACCTTTCCAAGATCAGCGCCCTGAAAGTGATCTCCCGATCGTCGGCGATGCGATACAAGAACACGGATAAGTCACTATCGGAGATCGCTCGAGAGCTGCACGTGGAAGCACTGATCGAGGGTTCCGTCCTGCGGGAGGAGGACCGGGTACGCGTGACCGCCCAGCTCATCGAGGCCGCCACCGAGACGAACCTTTGGGCCGAGCGCTACGAGCGCGAGATGTCTAGCATCCTGGCCCTGCAGGGAGAAGTGGCCCAAGCCATCGCCCGAGAGATCCAGGTAACGCTGACCCCGCAAGAAGAGGCCCTCTTGACCAGTAGCCGGGAAGTCGATCCGGAGGCCTACGAGGCCTATCTCAAGGGAATGGCTCAGTTCTACGAGCTGACCCCGGCAGGTCTGGAGGCTGCCCAGCACTACTTCGAGCGGGCGCTCGAGAAGGACCCGGACTACGCCCCGGCTCACGCTGGCCTTGCACTGGTCTGGGGCGGACGTCAGCAGATGGGCCTCACACCGGTGGAAGAGGCTGGACCGAAGGCAAGAGCGGCCGCAGAAAGAGCCCTCGAGATTGACGAGTCTGTTGCCGAAGCCCATTACGCACTCGCAATCGTCAGAGCCTGGGGGGACTGGGACTGGGACGGCGCCGAGATTGCCTTTCGGCGCGCTATCGAACTGAAGCCGAACATGGCGGATGTGCGGGCCTACTACGCTCACTATCTGATGATCAACCAGCGCCCCGCCGAGGCCACCGTACAGATGGAGCGAGCCCTGGAGCTCGACCCGTACAACCTTCTGATTCGAGTGCTCAACGGAGTGGTGCTC
>JAUWSP010000314.1 GCA_030610025.1 Acidobacteriota bacterium
ATCGGCCGGCCACCGTTGGTGTGGGTCCGCTGGTAGACGGCCTTGCCCAGCCGCTGTGCTTCCGTCAGGGGTGCCCCGAGGGCGCGGTAGCGATTCGGGGGCCTCGGGATGGTGGTGATGTAGAGCTCCAGGGCTTCGAGCTCCTCTGGATCGAAGGGCTCGATGCGGGTGAAGAATACCGCCAATCGGGGCCCACACTGGCGCTGCAGGCTGGGGTTGAGTCCCGTCCACTTGAAGGGAGCGGTATCGAAGATGCCGCGTAGGGTCCGGTTGTCCACCGGGTCGGTGCCGATGCCGTCGGGCTCGATGTCATAGGTGATGCCGTCGACGTGGCCGTCCGGATGACAGCTGTGACAGGAGAATTGGCGCCGGAAGGTGATGTCGGCGCTATGGAAGAGTTGCTCGCCCCACCTTGTCTGGGAGATCAACTCGGGGCCGCCGAGGCCGATCTCCTCCACCGCCTCGAAGCGCTCCAGATCGATGACCGTCACGGTGTCGTCGAGGGCATTGGCCACATAAGCGGTCTTGTCATCGGCAGTGATGGTGATCCCCCTGGGGCTCCTTCCCGTCTTCACGAAGGTCTCGACGAACTCCGTGGATTTGGCCAGATGGTTGGGGATGACGCTTTCCCGCTCCTCGGGAGAGGCCGCCTCCAGAAGCGCCAGGAGCTTGCCGAGATCCACGACTGCCACCCGATCGGAGCCGCTGCTGGTCACCAGTGCCAGGCGACCGTCCGTAGTGATGATGGCATCGGCTGCATCCGGGAAGGCGATACCGGGCTGGTCCAGGAGAACCTGGTCGACCCGACCGTCGTTCCACACGAGCCCTATGCCGTTGGTGATGGTCCATCCCTGAAGCAGGCGGGTCATGGGGACCAGATTCTTGGTGCGGTTCAGGGTGACCATCGCGAACTCGCCACTCGGGTGCCAGGCGATGCCCTGCAAGAGATTCGCGGCCGGGATTGCAAAGCGGTCCTCGACCACCCCACGTCGGGTGTCGATGACCGAGACTTCAGACATGGGAGTGGTTCGCGGAGCGACAAAGCCGGATAGGGTGTTGGTGACGAAGATCTTCTCTCCGTCTGGAGAGAGAGCCAGGGACCAGGGGACCCTGGAGGTCGTCAACCTCTTGGTCTCCTCGAGGGTCGCGGAGTCGATCTGTGAGACGCTGTCCTGCGCCCCGTTGAGGACGTAGATCAGCTCTCCGGAAGCGTCCAGGAGAACGCCGTGGGGCTCGTCCCCGACGTCGATGGTGGCCACCACCTCGCGGGCTTCGACATCGATGACCGAGAGGGTGTCATCGAGACGATTGGTGACATAGGCACGCCGCCCGTCGGGGTGAAAGGTCACATCATGGGGCTGACCCCCGACCTCGATCTCGGCCAGCAACTCGTGCGTCGAGGTATCGATCACGACCGTCGTAGAGGAGGACTCACAGGCCACCCAGAGCTCGGAGCCGTCAGGGCTCAGCGCCAGGTTGATGGGCGTCTTGTAGACCGGTTCCGTGGCACCGACCGTCATCGGCACCTTCGGGTGGGCTATCTTCGCTACCGCGGCCTCGTAGTCGAAGGGTGAGCCGGCGTGACCCTGGTCATGACACGAGGCACAGACGTCGGGTCCAGGTTCTTGAAGGCCAGCAGCCTTCGCTGCTGGGCGGTCGAGCATCACGGCCTCGGCCGAGTAGTCCGCCCCCGCACCGTGGCAGCTCTCGCACTGGACGCCGTCGCGAAAGTCGAAGCCCGGCTCGAAGCTCGAGGCATCATGACCGGCTCCGGTGGCGTGGCATCGGAGGCAGGCATAGCTCACCTGGGGGTCTCCATCGACTCCAGAGCGTCGCGCCATCTCCAGGGCGGCCGGGGTGGCAAGTACGGCATAGGCCCGGGCATGGGGTCCCATGCGCCATCGGCTGAATTGGAAACCCATCTCGGGACCGGTGTGGCATGTCGCGCAGCTCATGACGCCGGCGAATCGGTGGTCGCTGGATCCAAGCAGAGCTTCCGGCGCGCTGCCCTGCGCCGACGTCTCGATCGGGGGGCTTGCGGGTCTCGGATGGGCGATGGTCTCGAGGGCTGTCTCGACGACATAGGGTTCGGTGGAGAGGACCGCCTCATGAGAGCCCTTGGGCCCGTGACAGATCATGCAGGTCTCAGGCGATGCCATCCGCAGACCCCGCTCCATGGCCAACTCCCGGTCCCGCATCACGGCCTCGTCCATGTACTCGCTTCCAGGACCGTGGCAGGTTTCGCACTGCACGCCGTCCTCGATGAGGAAGGTCTCGTCCCGCTCCCACTCCTCGGCGTCGGCGGCAGTGGCATGACAGCCGAGGCAGACCCGAGCTGTGTGTGGGGCCTCGGGAATTCCGCTGAGGCGTGCGATCTCCTTGGACTCCGGCATGGAAAGCGTCGCCAGGGCCTTGGCATGGGACGAGAGCCTCCAGACGCTGTACTGATGACCCGACCCGGGCCCCGAGTGGCACTCGCTGCAAACCCGAACGCCGACGTACACCGGTTCCTTGGGCTGGGCGGTCGAGGAGACGCTCCAGGCCATGGCCAGCAGACAGGCCAGACCACTGAGCACGACGGCTCGACTCCGACTATTTCGCACCTTGCACCACCTCCAGAATTTGGTTGGCGGGTACCGCCTCGAGCAGTTGTTCCTCGCCGTCGGGCCAGCGGATCTCCACCCTGTCGGCCCGGTCAGCGGCACCGAGGCCGAAGTGGGGACGGGGGTCGCTGGCCGAGAGATATCCGAAGACCCCGTGTACCGGGTGAATCGAGCGCGTGGTTCCAACGGTTACTGTGACGGTCGAGCCCACAGCGACCGTCTCTCCATTGGCGAGCAGCGGCACCACGGTCAACCAGTGGTTGTCGTTCTGGGTGTCGTTCCTCAGCAGCTTCGGAGACCCACTGAGGTTGGCGACGAGGATGTCCATGTCGCCATCGTTGTCGAAGTCGGCAAACGCCACTCCCCGGCCTACGGACTTGGTCTGGAAATAGTCGCCGGCATCCTTCGCAACGTCCAGAAAGTGGCCGGATCGGTCGTTGTGAGCCAGGAGATCTTCTTCGGTGTAGAGGTGGTGGGCGTTGCCGTTGGCCGTGTAGACGTCCAGGTAGCCGTCGTTGTCGAAGTCGACCAGTCCACTACCCCAGCCCGTGTACTGACCGCTGATGATGGCCAGGTTGGCCTCCGCAGTGATGTCTGCGAACAGCCCCTCCTCCTTCTGGCTGAGGAGGCAGCCGTAGGCCATGTCGGGTATCCAAAGATCCAGCAGGCCGTTGCGATCGATGTCTCCCACCGTTGGTCCCATCGAAGAGGCTCCCTGGCCTCCCTCGCCGAAAGCGACACCCTGGATCAGGGCCCGGTCCGTGAAGTTCCCCCGGGCGTCGTTGACCCAGTAGGCACTGGACATGGCGTCGTTGGCCACGTAGATGTCCTGGTCCCCATCCAGATCGAGATCCACTGCGATGGCGCTCATGGCGCGGCCGTCCGGGTCGAAAACTCCCGCTTCCTCGCTGACATCGGTGAAAGTGCCATTGCCGTTGTTGCGGTAGAGATGGTCGGGCTGACCCTTGTAGGCCAGGGGTCCTGGGTAGCCCTGGGCGGCGTAGAAGTGCCGAAAAGCTCCCTCGTCGTACTCGAGGTAGTTGGCGACATAGAGGTCGAGATCTCCGTCGGCGTCGTAGTCGAGCCAGGGTGCCGAGACACTCCAGAGAGGATCGGTCAGGCCAGCCTCTGCGGTCACATCGGTGAAGGTGCCGTCGCTATTGTTGCGGTAGAAGACGTTGGGACCGTAGTTCAGCACGTAGAGATCGAGGTCGCCATCGCCGTCATAGTCGGCCGCCGAGCCGCCCATGCCATAGCCGTCGTCGCCGACACCGGCCGCCGCCGTCACATCGGTGAAAGTGCCGTCACCGTCATTGCGGTAGAGGGCGTTGGTCAGCTGTCCGCGCAGGTTGCGGCTGCGATTGTCGTTGACCTCTGCCTTCCAGGTGCCATTCAGGAGATAGATGTCAGGGTAGTCGTCGTTGTTGAAATCGAAAAAGAGGGCACCGGGACCGGAGCCCTCGACGATGTTGCTGAGCTCCTGGTCCCCGAAGCCGTGATGGAATTGGATGCCGGCCTCCTCGGTGACATCGGTAAAGAGGAGGGCGGTCGATTGACCGGCAAGCGGGGTTGCCAGGCAGAGAATGAGCGACTCGCAGGAGGTCGACGCTCTCATGGTGTGATTCCTCGCTCTTCACCGGTAGGGCTCTCTTCGGGCTGATCCCACTGGGCTCCGAGGTCGATCCACTCCACGAAGATCCTGCGTTCGTCGTCGCTTAGCAGATCGACGTGATCGGACAGGATCGGAGTCATCTTCTGGGCTCCTCGATCCGGACCCCGTGAAGTGTCCCGGCCGAAGAGTCGCCAGATC
>JAUWSP010000559.1 GCA_030610025.1 Acidobacteriota bacterium
CAACCGAAACACCGCGGGCGGTCACGCGCCTGCTGCGCCGATGCCTCGAGAAGGACCAGGAACAGCGGCTGCGCGACATTGGTGATGCGCGGCTGGAGCTCGAGGAGCTACTGGCCAATCCAGAAGGGCTACATTCAGAGCCCGAGGCGGCCAGCGGTCCTTCGAAGACCAGCCTGCTCTGGAAGGTTGGCACCGCGGCCCTTGCGCTTCTGGCAGCTGGGCTCGGCTTCGCTTTGTGGCGCGCCGGCACCCCTCAGCCGCAGGAGATCAATCGAGCCTTCATTCCGGCCCCGGCAGGCGGCGATTTCGACCTCGGCACCGACTACCCGGCTCCAGTCGCCGTTTCACCAGACGGTCGCACCCTGATCTTTGGAGTGCAGGAGGAGGGTGGGAGCAAGCGCTTGTGGGTGCGCGATCTCGACGACCTCGAGGCCCGTCCGCTGGCTGGCACCGAGGGTGCTCTGTATCCCTTCTGGTCTCCGGACAGCCGCTTCATCGGCTTCTTTGCGCAAGGCAAGCTCAAGAAGATCGAAGTCACCGGCGGTCCCGCGATGAGCCTCTGCAATGCTCCCAACGGCAAGGGAGGGGCCTGGAACCAGGATGGTGTGATCGTCTTCGCGCCGTCCCACACCACGAATCTTCAGCGGGTGTCGGCCGCTGGAGGTGAGCCGGTAGATGTCACCGAGGTCGACCCCGAAAAGGGCGAGGATAGCCACCGGCATCCGCGCTTCCTGCCGGACGGAGTGCACTTTCTCTACGCCGCACGTGGTGGTTTTGGAGGTCAGAGCGAGAACAGCAGGGTGATGATCGGTTCGTTGTCGGGCGAGCCGCGAGAGCTGATGCCCGGCTCCTCCAACGCCGAGTTCGTGGCCGGACATCTGCTCTACGTCTACGAGCGCACCCTGAGGGCCCGGCCCTTCGATCCGCAACGGCTCGAGCTCACGGGAGACGCCTTTCCAATCGCCGAAGAGATCTGGGGCGATCAGGGGGCTCTGCTAGGGGTCTTCTCCGCCAGCGAGAACGGAGTGCTTGCCTTCCAGACCGGGACACCGCGTGAGGACGTGGATTCGCAGCTGCAGTGGATCGATCGCTCGGGCCAGATGCTGGGTGAGGTCGGTACGCCAGAGCCCTACGCCGAGCTGAGTATCTCGCCCGACGGAGATACGGCCCTTGTCAACATCCGGGACCCCGGAAGCGCCAATCGGGATCTCTGGCTTGTCGATCTCGAGCGCCAGCTCAAGACCCGGTTCACCTTCGACCCGTCCCAGGATTGGATCTCGGTCTGGTCACCGGACGGTTCCAGGGTCGCGTTCAGCTCCGAGCGCAGCGGTACTGGGGATCTCTTCATCAAGTCTGTTACAGGTGGAGGTGAAGCAGAGTTGCTCTACGACGACGACACGCAGAAGTACCCGGCCTCCTGGAGTAGAGACGGGCGATTCTTGTTCTACGAATCGTGGGGCACCGACGGGGGATCGAACCTGTTCGCTCTCGATCTCGAAGAGGGCGGCGACCCGATGCCGGTTCAGCCTGCGGATTTCACCCAGAGGGTGCCGGTCCTCTCGCCCAATGGACGTTGGCTCGCCTATGTCAGCGACGAGTCGGGTCATGACGAGATCTACGTCACCGCGTTTCCTGAAGGAGGGCGCAAATGGCAGGTCTCCACCGAGCAGACTCTCTATGCACGATGGGGGAGTGACGAAGAGCTCTTCATGATGGGCCCCACGGGTGTGCTGCAGGTCGCAGAGGTCGACGGCTCGGGCGCTACGTTTCGGATTGGACCGATCCGGAAGATAGCCGAGCTCAGCGTTCAGTCCCTCGGGTTCGATTTCGACGTTTCGGCCGACGGTCAGCGAATCCTGGTGGCCTCGGTCCTTGAAGAAGAGGGGCAGGGCGCCAGGATGGATCCCATGACCCTCGTCCTGGGTTGGACCGCGGACCTCGAACGGCCGTAGGGGCTCAGGGGAACAGAACGATCGGTCGTAGGGGCGGGGCTTGCCCCCGCCCGGCCGAGACGGATCTCGATCCTGCGGGGAGCCGAGCCAGTGCGTGCTAACGTTGCGCCAGTTCTAAGAACCGAAGTAATGGAAGGAGGAGCGGTATGACTGCAGCCGAGCCGATTGGAACGGGGATTCGCCCCAGAACGCCGATCCACTTGTGGATCGTTGGTGTGCTGGCGCTGCTATGGAACTTCATGGGTGCCTTCGACTATCTGGCTACCCAGATGGAGCTCGAGTTCTACATGAGTCACTTCTCCGAAGAGCAACTGGCCCACTTCTATGGCTTCCCGAAATGGGCTGTCTCGGCCTGGGCGTTCGCCGTATGGGGTGCCCTCGTGGGTTCGATCGGACTGCTTCTGCGCCGCAGTTGGTCGGTGTGGGCCTTCGGGATATCGCTCGCCGGTCTGGTCATCACCTCGATCTACAATCTCGGCCTATCCGACGGCGCCAAGATGATGGGGACGGGAGAGATGATCTTTACCGTGGCGATCTGGGCCATCGCGGTTTTCCTGCTCTGGTACTCCAAGCAGCAAGCCAAGGCAGGGGTCCTCGTCTAGGCGGATATCTGTCTAGATCGATCCTCGCAGTCACGATGATGTTGACCGGCCTGCTGCCGGTCGGAGTGTTGCATGCTGGAGAACTCGAAGAGATGAATGACTTCGCAGAACGCTACACCGCGGCTTGGTGCGGCCAGGATCCGGCCAGTGTGGCCGCGTTCTTTGCCGAGAATGGCTCCCTGACCATCAACGGGGGTGAGCCGGCCCGTGGCCGTGAAGCCATCACCGAGGCGGTCCGA
>JAUWSP010000399.1 GCA_030610025.1 Acidobacteriota bacterium
ACGCCCATCGCCTTGACTGTCGGCAGCGCCCTGAAAGCGAAGTGGATGGCTGCCTGGATCTTGTTGTTGTAGAAGGCCGCCTCTTCGTCGTCATCGAACAGAACAGCGACAGCATCTCCATCCTCGGCATCGACGCCCTTGGCCTGCAGGATCTCGTCGAGCTTCGCCTTGGCAAGATTGGCCTGCTCCAGCAGGAAGTTGCCAGTCAGAGTCGTACCGACCATGTCCAGCAACGGCACCGCATTCAACATCAGCGACTGCATGACATCGGGGCGTTGAGCGACCTCCCCCACAGTGTTCTCGACCTGCTTGACGGCCTTGCCGAGCTGGAGCGCCGGGCCCCCGAGCAGCGAGTCTCCACTGAGGTTCTTCACTGTATTGCCGGCTCGGGCCAGTAGCTCGCCAAACGGCTTGCCGTCATGGGACGGGATCTTCCGCGTCACGAGGTCGAGCGCCTGGATCCCATTGGTGCCTTCGTAGATGGAGCCGATCTTGGCATCCCTCAAGTACTGCTCTGCCGGGTAGTCCTTCGTATAGCCATAGCCGCCAAAGACCTGGAGGCACCACTCCGTCACCCTGAAGCTCCAGTCGGTGCACCAGGCCTTGCAAATGGGCGTGAGGATCTCGCTGTAGGCCTTGTAGGTGGCCGCTTCCTCTCCCTCGAGGGCGCGGGCCATATCCTGGTAGAGGGCAGTCTGAAGGAGCAGAGCCCTCATCCCCTGGACGTAGGAGTCGGACAGCAGCAGCAGACGACGGACGTCGGGGTGCTCCACAATGGCAACCGGAACCGCGTCGCGATCGCCCGCTGAGCTCCAGCGTCGGCTCTGAACCCGTTCCCGAGCGTAGACCAACGCCGCTTGATGTGCGGCTCCGGCCACCGCCTGGCCTTGCAATCCCACTTCCAGCCTGGCTGCGTTCATCATGGTGAACATGAGCTTCATGCCCTTGTTCTCCTCGCCCACGAGAAAGCCCTCACAGGCCCCCTTCTGCCCGAAGAGCATCGAGCAGGTGGGAGAGCCATGGATGCCCATCTTGTGCTCGATGCTGGCGCACTGAACGTCGTTCGGCTCGCCCAGGCTGCCATCAGGATTCACGCGGACCTTGGGCACGATGAACAGGGACAGTCCCTTGATTCCTGGCGCCGCTCCGGGAAGCCGAGCCAGAACCGCGTGGACAATGTTGTCCGTCAGGTCGTGATCGCCGTAGGTGATGAAGATCTTCTCGCCGGAAATGAGGTACCGACCGTTCTCCTGGGGCTCCGCCTTGCTCGTCGAAGCCCCGACATCCGAGCCAGCCTGTGGCTCGGTCAGGCACATGGTTCCGGTCCACTCTCCCGAGAGGAGCTTGTCGCAGAAGAGCTGGCGCATCTCGTCGGTGCCGAACTCTTCGACGAGCTCACTGGCACCTCGAGTCAGCATCAGCACGAGTGCCATCGAGAGGTTCGAACCGGAGAAGAACTCGTTGACCGCGGTGCCCACGACCACGGGCATGCCAAGCCCACCATATTCCGGACTGCTGACACAGCCGACCCAGCCCCCTTCCGCCACCGTCTTGTATGGCGCTTTGAACGACTGGGGAACCTTGACGACCCCATCCTCCAGAACCGAGCCCTCTTCATCTCCCTCTTCGTTGGTCGGCGCTATCTCCTCTTGCGAGATCTTGAGCGCCTCCGCCAGGACCATCTCCAGATTCTCACGATCCCAATCGGCATACAGACCCGTTCCCAACAGCCGCTCGGTCGGCAGCCAATCGAAGATCTGAAACTTCACATCCCTGAAATCGACGTTGTAATCCACGATCACCTCCAGCCCCGAGAGTAGGCCTCGCCCCCAAGCGGGCGGCCGTTCCTACTCCGGATTTCCGCTCCGATTGTACCCGTTTTCGCCGCTATGCGGCATGACGATTTCCACCACGCCCAGCGGATCTCAGGCGGCTGCGCCTTCCTTCCTCGCAGCCGCAACCACCCGTTCGATGTACTGGACAACGTCCCGTGACGACACGACACCCACAGCGCGCCCGGCCGAGTCGATCACCGGAAGATGTCGGTGATCGCCTACCATCATGCGCTGCAGCGCGTAGGCGACGGGATCACGCTCTTGCACGGTCTCGGGAGATCGGGTCATGAGTCCCTCAACAGTACCCGCGCGGAAGTCGGCGATCTCCAAGGCTGCCTTCTCCAGCAGATCACGCTCGGACAGAAGTCCGACGACCTCCCCATCTTCGTTCGTCACGATCAGGCAGCCAATCGAGGCATCCCGCAACTTGGCGACCGCCTCGTCGAGAGGCATGTTCGGCCTTGCGGTCAAGGGAGTCGCCGGCTCGAGAACTGACACCGCGTCGTCCTGCAAATGACGCTCGAAATTGGCAATAGCCTGTGGGACGTCGTCCTGGGTGAGGCTCGCACCGCACACATCGCACTCGGCACTACCGGGCAGGTTGTCGTATCCGCACAAAGGACAATTCATGGCTCTTCTCCTTACTCCACCACCCAGGTGTCTGCCTGGCGGTACAGCGCATCGAGGTCGGGCTGCTTTTCGGCCTGTGCTGAGAGCAACTGATCCATCAGCAGGTCGTCGTAGATCGGCTTGTCAACAGCGCGGAAGATCCCGATCGGGGTCGGGAAGTCCGGCGGGCCCATGCGCGACAGGAAATAGGCGAGCGTGGGTTCCTCCGCCTGCTCGTCGTGGACGATCAGGCTCTCCTCGCCCACGTCTTCTACCGTCACGACCTCCGGTTTGAGCCCATTCAGCCGTATCCCCTTCTCGAGCGCCTTGCCGAACCGCATCGGCTTCCCATGCTCGAGAAAGAGGATGTTGTCCGCCCGCGAATCGGGATCGGTCATGTGTGCCCAGGCGCCGTTGTTGAAGATGATGCAGTTCTGTGCGATCTCGACCAGGGTCGAACCGCGATGGGCGGCGGCCCGCTTGAGAACGAACGACATGTGCTTCTGAAGAACGTCGACGGTGCGGGCAATGAAGCTGCCTTCGGCGCCGATCGCCACACCGATGGGGTTCACCGGGTTGTCGATGGAACCGTCGGGGCTCGACTTGGTGCGTTTGCCCAACTCGGAGGTCGGGGAGTACTGCCCCTTGGTGAGACCGTAGATTCGGTTGTTGAACAACAGGATGTTGAGATCCATGTTGCGGCGAATCGCGTGAAGAAAGTGGTTGCCACCGATGGACAGGGCGTCGCCATCTCCCGTAACCACCCAGACCTGGAGATCCGGCTGTGCACACTTGAGGCCAGTCGCGAGGGTCGGCGCCCGCCCGTGGATCGAGTGGATCCCGAACGTGTTCATGTAGTAGGGGAACCGACTCGAGCAACCGATCCCAGAAATGAAAACGATCTTCTCGCGCGGGATCCCCTGTTCCGGTAACGTCTTCTGGACCTGCGCCAGAATCGCGTAGTCGCCACATCCGGGGCACCACCGAACGTCTTGGTCTGCGACGAAGTCCTTTCGAGTGAGTTGAACGGCATCGCTGCTTTCAGTCATTGGAGTAGCTCCCTGATTTTCGACTCGACCTCGCTGATGGCGAACGGTTGCCCCTTGAGTTTGCTCAGCGAGACTGCGTCCACCAGGTAGCGGCTGCGTAGAAGGAGGGCCAGCTGTCCGAAGTTGAGCTCCGGAACGAGGACTTTGCGGAAACGGGCGAGGATTTCGCCGAGATCCTTCGGGAAGGGGTTGAGGTGACGCAAGTGAACATGCCCGACAGCGACCCCTTCGTCCGCGACTCGCCGGCAGGCGGTCGCCACCGCCCCCCAGGTACCGCCCCAGCT
>JAUWSP010000594.1 GCA_030610025.1 Acidobacteriota bacterium
GACGCGTAGCGAGCCTTACAGATTTCGGGGCTTTCGTCGACCTGGGCGGAGTCCAGGGCCTGATCCACGTTTCCGAGATGAGCCGGCAACGGGTCGAGCATCCCAGCGACGTTCTCGAGGTTGGGCAGGAAGTCGAGGTCAAGATCCTCAAGCTCGAAAAGGGAGGACGCCGCATCTCGCTGTCCATGCGTGCCCTCCTACCGGATCCCTGGCAAGCGATCCACGAGCGCTTTGCCGACGGCAGCGTAGTCACTGGGAAGGTCGAGAAGACCACCAGCTTCGGCGCTTTCATCGAGCTCGAGCCGGGACTCACTGGCCTCCTACCGGCCTCGGCAATCGCCCTGCCGCGAGACGCATCCCTGGCCCGGGTCTACCCGCCTGGCAAAGATGTTCAAGTGCAGATCGTGTCGGTCGATTCCCGTCGCCAACGGATTTCCCTGACACTCGAGGGATCGACCCTCGAAGGCAGCCGCGGCGACTATCAGGCCTTCGTTCGGGACCAACACCAGGCCGAGCCCACCCAGGGGTTCAACGCTCTGGCCGACGCTTTCCGAAAACTCGATACCGACAAGAAATAAGAGGCAGCGTGGTGCCTAGGAGCCCCAGCTCGCAGCTTGCCCTTCCAGCTCCGCGAGAAGGCGTTGATTCTCGCGCCAGCCCGGTTCGTGCCTGACATTCAACTTGAGGAACACGGGCCGGGAGAGAAATGCCTCGAGATCGAGGCGCGCCAAGGTGCCGATCTCCTTGATCATCGAGCCTTTGCTGCCGACCAGGATCTTCTTTTGACCCGGCTTTTCAACCAGTATGGATGCGAAGATCCTCACCGGCCGCCGATCGCGGTCCTCACCTTCCGGCTCCTCCCAGTGCTCCAGGAGTACCGCGGTAGCAAACGGCAATTCCTCCCGAGTCGCCGCTAGAACCTTCTCTCGAATGAGCTCTGCGACCAGGAATCTCTCCGGATGAATGGTGAGCAGCTCAGGATCGTAGATTGGCTTGCCTTCCGGCAGGAGGCCCCACAAGAGGTCCAGTAGCAAATCGACACCATCGCCCGTCAGAGCGCTGATGGGTACGATTTCCTCAAAAAGACCTGCCTCGGAATAGCGGGCCATACGGGGCAGCAGACTTGGCCTGCTGACCAGGTCCAGCTTGTTGAGAACCGCGACTCGCGGGCCCGAAGCCTTCGCCACAAGGTCCAGGAGGTACTGCTCGCCGCTCCCGAAGCTCTGCTGCACGTCGGTCATCATGCAGATCACATCCGCATCGGCCAGAGCATCGAGGGCGTAGCGAACCATCTGCTTGTTCATCCTGTGCTTCGGGCGATGAATACCAGGAGTGTCCTGGAATACCATCTGCCCCCGATCCCCGCTCAGAATTCCGATCAACCTCTGCCGCGTCGTCTGCGGCTTGTCGGAGGTGATCGCCAGCTTCTCCTGGAGACATCGATTCATGAGGGTCGACTTGCCGGCATTCGGTCGGCCCACGAGAGCAACGGTACCCGCCCGGATCACCCGGGGAGCTCTCGCGGTGTCGGCGGATTCGGATTCGTTCATTTGGAGTCCTCGCCGTCGACCGACGCCAGCCGGTGCACGACAACCGAGCTGATCCGTCGCTGTTCGATGCTCTCGATCTGAAAGCGTAGCCCAGCGATCTCCAGGCTCTCGCCTGGCTGAGGCACATACCCGAGGGTCCCGAAGATCAGCCCGCCGATGGTCTCATAGGCCTCCTCCTCGAGCTCGACGTCGAAGAGCTCATCCAAGCTCTCGACCGCCAGGCGCCCGTCCAGCCGCCAACCGCCATCCTCGAGCTCCTCGGTCACCGGTGCCGCTTCATCGTGTTCGTCTTCGATCTCACCGACGATTTCCTCCAGCAGATCCTCGACTGTGACCATGCCAGAGGTTCCACCATACTCATCCACCACGATCGCCACCTGCAGATGCAAAGCCTGAAACTCGCTCAAGAGCTCGTTGAGCGGCTTGGTCTCCGGCACGAAATAGGGCTCCATCGACAGATCCTCGGCACTCGGAGCCGCCTCGTCCCTGAGACCCCGGAGCAGGTCTCGAATGTGCAGGATCCCGACGATGTGGTCCACCGTGTCCTGGTAGACCGGGATTCGGGAGTGCTTCGACGACAGGAAGAGCTCTGCCAGGGTCTCCAGACTCGAGATCACAGGTGCACAGACCATGTCGATTCGTGGCGTCACCACGCTCCTGACGATCGTGTCGCCGAAGTCGATCACGCGTTGGATCAGGTCCTCCTCGCCAGGCTCGAGAATCCCCTCTCGTGTTCCCACATCGAGAAACGCCTCGATCTCGTCCTCCGTCACCTCCCCCTCGTCCTCCCGTCGTTCTACGACAGCGGCGGGCATCAACGGGGCCAGTGCAGCAATGAACGGCATCAAGAAGAAGAGCGCCAGGCGATAGATCCCGGTGAAGCGACGAAGAGCCCGCTCCGGATCCCGACCCACCAGGGACCGGATTACCAACTCGGTAGCCGCGAGGATCAGGC
>JAUWSP010000028.1 GCA_030610025.1 Acidobacteriota bacterium
CTAGGCGCGCCAGAATCTAAGGCGCCAGCTCTCCAACCCCTCAGGACCCCAAGACCCTCTATTCAGCTTTCCGAAGTCGGCTCCGGCTTGGCCTCCGCCAGGTCCTCAGGCGGTGCCGGCAGTGGGCTGCGGCGGTCGGGTGGTACCATGAACGGTTCCGGCGGGTCGTTGATGTAGTGCGGCGACATGATCTGGACGCCGAATTGGTTGAATAGATCCTGGATGTTCGCGTGGAGGGCCGACAGGACCTGTGGCCGGCTCGGAGGATCTTCAATGACGGCAACCAGTCGGTACTCGGGGTACCAATCCGATAAGCCGGTTTGCAGGACGAAGGGCGGCGGGTCTTGGCGCAGCCCAGGAGTTCTGGTGGCGGCCTCCTCGAGCAGGGCGTGGACCTGCCGCCAGGGAGTGTCGTACCCGATGGTGACGGTCGTGTCGACCCTGATTCCTGCCTCCGCGAACCGTGTGTAGTTGACCGTCTCCTTCGAAATGACCACGGCATTCGGCACGGTAACCTCTTCACCAGCCCGAGTTCTGACCTTTGTCGAGAGCATTGCCAATTGCAGGACCTCGCCCTCGACGCCGCCCACTTGCACCCAATCTCCGACCCGCAGGGCACGAGAGTACATGAGCATGAACCCACTCATCGCCTGGTTGACGACACCAGTCGATCCCAGCGAGAGCACCAGTCCGACGAAGACGCTCAAGCCCTTGAAGGCATCGGTGCCGGCCCCAGGCAGGTAGGGGTAGGCCACTACGACGGCCAGCAGCCAAAGGGCTACGATCGCCAGTTTTCTGGTCGGCTGCGCGGTGTCGGCATGCAGGCCCGGAATGTGCAGTCGCTCTTCTTCTACCGCAGTGAAGACTGCCGACAGCAAACGTGACAGGGTCCGAGTCAGAACATATATCACAGTGACGATGAACAGCCCCGGGATCGCTCGGATGATGCCGTTGCCGACCCAGGCGATGATGCCCAGCAGGTAGTCGCCGAGTGCCTCGCCCCAGGGGCGGGTATAGGGAAAGCGCTTGAGCACCGCCGTCAGCCAGAGGTAGCTGCTGGCGAGGATCAACAACATGCCGATAATCTGTACGAACTGACGGGCGTACTTGACGATCTTGACCTTCTGCTGGCTGTCGGTAGCGATTTCGCCGGCAATGGAGCCCCGTAGTGTCTGGCCAGTCAGCTTCATCAAACGGCGCTCGAACAGCCGGCCCAAACGCAGCAGGACCCAGATCCACACCGCATAGATCAGGGTGATGACGAGAGCGTTGCCGGCGCTCTTGAGAAGCTGCTCTGGTTGGTGGAGGGCGATGTCTTCGGAGATCGCCTTCTCGAGATTGGCGATGGCCTCTTCGGCGCGGTTCTCCAATGTGTCGCCAGCCACCAGATTCAGATCGGCGGTGGCGATCGCGAACATGACCTGTTCGGCAATGCGGATCAGGACTCCCTGCTCGATGTAGACTGTGTCGATCGGTTCTGTGCGGTGGGTCTCCAGCTGCTCTTCGATTCGCTCGGCGGTGTCAGCCGCTCTGTCGGCGGGTAGATCACCCATGATCTGGGCTCGAAAGCGAGTGATCTTTCGATTCATGTATTTCAGATCGGCGTGGAGGTCGGATGAGACCGTACGAAGCAGCTCGTCCGGAATTCGAAGTTGCCGAAGGCTGTGCGCCGAGACATCTTCCTTATGCCTGATGTCGGCCACCATGGAGGCTGTGTCGGGGTCCGAGGGAGATGGTGACTTGGTCTCAACGGACTATGTTGCCTGCTGTTCAGGCTCTATCTGCGCCTCCTGAGCCTGGAGCCCGGGGACCAGGACGAACAGGGCCATCAAGGCCAGGACCACAGCAAGGACCAGGCTGCGGTCAACGGAGGTGGATACTCGTTGCGCTGTCAGGTACCGAACAAACATGTCGACCTCCTGCTGGCTCCGTCCAACTGCGGTCAGGCGTTCTGCTGACAAGGAGTGCCTAGTCTATCGCCAGAATTCGGCTAGGGTACTCTTACTGATCATGATGAAAGAAAATCTGGTGGTTGCCGTTCCAATCGTGACTTTCTGTCTTTGTCTCGCTGGTGGGCTCCGGGCTCAGGGCCCTGGACAAAAACTCGTCCAACACCAGGCCGATTCCTATACCCGCTACGAGCTCCTCGAGCCGTCGAGCCAGAGTTTCAGGATTCTCTATGACGTCTCGGCGACGACATCGGGTGCGAGGTTCTATTTCAATCCGATTCGCAAGGGCAGCGAGCCCACAGTGCACGCCGTGACCAACCTGGCCTCGGGCAAGCAGCTGGAGTGGAAGCTGGTGAGCGCCGAGGCAGCAGCGGCCGCCGGTCTCATGGGTTCGACTCACGATGGGCAGTTCATCCAGGTGTCGCTGGCACGTCCGGTTCCGCAGGTTGGGGAAGGCCGGATTCGAATCGACAAGACCTACAAAGATCCGGCGAGCTACTTCAGTGAGGGGACAGGCATCGTCTTCGAGCGCTCTCTCGGAGTGCAGCGAAACGCCGTCGTCCTGCCACCCGGCTTCGAGGTGGTGGGCTGCAACTACCCGTCCCAGATCGCGACCGAAGAGGACGGACGAATCCGTGTTTCCTTCATGGGTAGAGGTGCCAGCGTGCCGCTCAGGCTGGTGGCACGTCCTCTCGCCATGGGGTCGAAGACGCCGAGGAGCGAGATAGAAGGAGCCCCGAAAGGGGGACAGATCGAGGCCCGGGAGCCTGGATCTCAAGCCGTTCCGGCCAGCGCGCGGACCGACTTCGAGTTTTCGGAGCGAGCCTTCGAAGACCGTGAGATCGTGTACTTCCTTCTGCAGCCTGAGACCCACTCCTTCCAGCTCTACCACGACTACACGGAGAATCGGTCTGGGGTCGATCGTTACCTGAATGTCGTGCGTCCCGGAAGCCGCGCCAAGGAGCCCTCGGCGATGATTCTGGATACCGGTGAGGATCTCGAGGTAGAGACGCTTCGAGGGCGAGAAGTCTCCGATAAGGACTTAGATATCGGTGAGCCAATCACGGCGGAGACGGAGGTCGTCGCTATCTGGTTCGAGCCGGTGGGCGAGGGGGAGTCGAAGCGACTGCGCATCGAAGAGACCTACACCGATGCCGGAAGATATGGCTTGGACGGCGACGAGTTGATTTGGGATCGAAGCTTTGGGCGGTCCCGCAACACGGTCGTCCTGCCAGCCGGTTGGTCTCTGACGGACAGCTCTGTGCCCGCGGTTGTGGACGAGACCGAGGCCGGAGAGATTCGACTCCAGTTCCTGAACGACCGGCCCGGCGTTATCGAGGTAGTGATCCGGGCCCGAAGAAGATAGGTCCCCAAGCCCTCAACGATCGGCCGGAAGGAAAGCCCGGCCGCCTCAACCCCTGGGGCGGGTGGGTGGTTGGGTGGGTTTGATGTAGTATGCGGCCCAGCTTTTACCATCCAACCGATTTGGAGGTGCGTCATGGCCACGTACATGATCAAGGTGTCGTATAGCGTCGAAGGAGCTCAAGGTCTGATCGAGGAAGGCGGCTCGAGTCGCAAAACCATGGTGGCGAAGATGCTCGAGGAGATGGGTGGGAATCTCGAGTCCTTCTATTTTTCATTCGGTGAGGACGATGCCTATGTCATCGTCGATGTGCCCGACAGCGTTACGGCGGTGGCCCTCAGCCTGGCCGTCAACGCGGCCGGTGGAGCCGGTCTTGCGACGATCCCACTGATTACGCCTGAGGAAATGGACGAAGCCTGCAAGAAGTCCATCTCCTACAGCCCTCCGGGGGAGTAGCTGCCAGGATGGCTGGTGACGAAGAGAAGCAGGATGAGGGCGCTTTGGAAGGCACTACCCAGGACGGATCTGCGCTTGGCGGTACGCGCCTCTCGCGTCGCCAGGCGATGGGTGTGATGGTGGGTGCTGGTCTGGCAGCGACATCTGCCCCTCGAGCTGCTCGAGCGGAGTCGTCGTGGATAAAGCGACCGATCCCTTCGACTGGGGAAGAGATGCCTGTCGTCGGTCTGGGCACCTGGCAGGCTTTCGACGTCGGCAACTCGGCTGCAGAGCTCGATCCGCGGCGGCAGGTCCTGGCCCGATTCGTCGAGCGGGGCGCCAAGGTCGTCGACTCTTCTCCGATGTATGGTCGAGCAGAGGTCGCAGTAGGTCGACTGGTTGCGGAATTGGGAATTCGAAACTCCCTTTTCCTGGCCACCAAGGTCTGGACTTCAGGGCATGATGACGGCGTCGATGAGATGAATCGTTCTTTCGACCGCCTGCGAGTCGATGAGCTCGACCTGATGCAGGTCCACAATCTGCTGGATGCCGAGACGCATCTGAGAACCCTGGCAGAGTGGAAAGCGGCTGGTCGGGTGCGATATGTCGGTGTTACCCACTATGTGTCTACGGCCTATCCAGAGATCGAGCAACTCGCGCAGACACAGGAGCTCGATTTCGTGCAGTTGAACTACTCGTTGGCTGAACGTGAGGCCGAGCAGCGAGTTCTGGACTTTCTGGCTGACCGCGGGGTTGGCGTGATCGTCAACCGGCCTTTCGCTGGTGGCAAACTGTTTGGGCAGGTCAAAGATCAGGCGCTACCAGGCTGGGCAGCAGAGTTCGGTTGCGCGACCTGGGGACAGTTCTTCTTGAAATACGTCCTCGGGCATCCTGCGGTGACTTGTGTCATTCCAGGCACCTCGAAGGTCGGACATCTGGATGACAACCTGGATGCCGGCATGGGATCGGTTCCCGACGCCAGCCAGCGCCGCCGAATGGTCGAGTACTTCGACCAACTCTAGCCCCGTAAATCCATCCGAGACGGATCTCCAGGGATGAAGTACACTGTATTTTGGGTGACGGCACTGCCGAATCGAGCCCAGGGGTCCCAACTAGACGGATCGCTCTCGATTTTTTGCGCTCAGCTGGCAAGTCTCCGAACCTCGACTCTTGAATGTCAGCCAACCCCGGATGGCCCTAGCCTGAATCTATGACCACAGAGACACAACAGCACCCGGCGATTCGCAAGCTCCTGCATCTCGGCACCAGCAAGGGCTACCTGCTCAGCGACGAGGTTTTTGCAATTCTCCCCGAAGAGCTGCTCGACACTGTCACCGAGCTGGATGGCGTCTACCGGCAATTGCGAGAGCTCGACATTGCGCTGGTGGATCGGCCCGAGAAGTACCAGAGTCGAGGACTTCAGGAAACAACCGCCGAGGATTTCGAGTCCGCCAATGAGACCATCGAAGTCATCGCGCCCGACCCGGTCGCCACACAGGACCCGACACGAATCTACCTGCGAAACATGGCGGCCTTTCCGCTGCTCGATCGCCACGGGGAGATCGAGATCGCCCGTCGAATCGAGCGCGGGGAGCAGCAGATCTTCCAGTCCCTGGGCGGAAGCCCCGATTTGCTGCGGAAGCTCTTGCGTATGGACGCCCTGGCAGAGGAGAGAGGCCTGGCGCCAGACACGGCGGCTTTGGCCGAGTTGAATGATCAGGATTTGACCTCTCGATCCCGCAAGCGGGTCGATTCCATGGTCGCCGTGTTCGAGTCGATAGCGGCACAGGGCGTCGAGATCGACGAGCTCAGGAGCGAGCAGCGAGTCCTCCAGGGTGACGACGAGCGCTATCAAGTCCTGGAAAGACAGATCGATCGAACCGTCGGCAAAGTTGCAAAGAAGGTGCAGACGATCTCGAACAACGGCGAAACGCGCCGCCGGCTGGTCGATCTGCTCGAGCAGATCAGCCGCCAGTTCAAAGCTATGGGGCAGTCCCTGCGCCGGGCGCGAAAGGCCCTCGAGCGGGAGAGCCACGGAGAGATGCAGGCGCTTCAGAAACGCCGGATCGAGAAGTATCGGTCGGAGATCCGAGCCCTCGAGAAGCGGTTCAGCTGCAAGCGAACGGTAGTGTCCGCGACCCTCAAGCTAGTGCGAGTTGGAGAAGCCGAAGCCGAGACTGCCAAGCAGGAGCTTCTGCTGGCGAATCTCCGTCTGGTGATCTCGGTCGCAAAGAAATACACCTATCGAGGCTTGCAGTTCCTGGATCTGATCCAGGAGGGCAATCTGGGCCTGATGCGGGCCATCGAGAAGTTCGACTACCGGCGCGGCTTCAAGTTCTCGACCTATGCTCACTGGTGGATCCGGCAATCGATCACGCGGGCCATATCGGATCAGTCCCGAACCGTGCGAATTCCGGTCCACATCATCGAGAGCATGAACAAGCTCGGTCAGACGAGTCATTCGTTGAGACTGGAGCTGGGACGCGAGCCGACGCCCGAGGAGTTGGGTCAGGATCTCGGATTGACGCCTGCGAAGGTTCGCAGCTTGCAACGGATCGCGGCTCAGCCGATCTCACTCGAAACCCCCATTGGCAGCGACGAGGACCGACATCTGGAAGACCTTCTGCAGGACTTCGAAGCTCCTTCCCCGGCCGAAACCGCTATCGAAGCCGACCGGCGGGAGAAGATCAGCGACGTCCTACGCGAGTTGAGCCCACGAGAGGAGCGCGTGCTCAGAATGCGCTTCGGCCTCGGGGTCGACGACGAGCACACTCTCGAGGAAGTCGGGCGAACCTTCGACGTGACGCGTGAGAGGATCCGCCAGATCGAGTCGAGCGCCATCAAGAAGCTGCGGCATGCCAGCCGCGCCCGGAAGCTCCATCTGCTGATCGACGATGAGAACTCGTAGAACCCGCAGCTACAACTTTATCCAGCACCACTCCTGAGTGTAGGGCACCCGGCTCATGCGGTAGCCCGACTTCAGACCCACGACAATCGTGTCGCTCCAGTTGAACCCACAGCCGTTCTCCGGGTCGTAGAGCCCCGGCTCTTCCGAGAAGCACATGTTGCGCTGCAGCATCTTGAAATCGCCCAGCGCGATATAGGGTGGCTGGTGCCCTTCGGAGCCGGCCCCATGGGCCGGGCGATGGTAGATGTACTGCTGCACCCCCTGCTCGACCTGGTACCTGTGAATCTGGAAGGCAACCGAGGAGCAGGTCACGCCCTCCACCGATAACTCCAACTGCATGTCGCACGTGTGCTTGCTGACCTCCCAGAGCTTGCGCATGTGGGGGTCGAAGTTACCCGCTTTGTCGGCGATGATGTACGGCCTGTAGTTCTCGTGCCCGTAACCACCAATTCGCGCACCGCCCGACACCTGAAGCGCCATGCCGTGACCGATGCGGTTGTAGTAGGGCTGATTGGGATGGGGGTAGCCTGTCACCGTCCCGGCCCGACAGCCGATCCCCACGCCGCTGGCCACGCCGTGATGAGGCAGACCCCCGGCGAGATCGAGATCCGAGTAGAGCTGGTCGTTGGCCCAGAGCTCGGTTGCGACCTGGACTTCGTAGTCGGTGATATCGGTGCCGTGGGTGAGGATGTAATCGCGGGCAAAGGCGTGGGCTCGGTCGAAATAGAGATAAGCGCGCCGCCAGAGCGCCAGCTCCTCGGACGTCTTGACCTGCCTCATGTCCATCAGGATGTCGGAGATGTCCACCCAGTCGATGCCTGGCAGCACCTCCTTGGCCTTGGCGAGCTCGGATTGATAGAGCTCTCCGTCGATACCGATTCGGGTGCCCTGGATGCCATGACCTTTGAGCCCCTCCAGCATGAACTTGAACAGGTCCACCGTGTTGCCTTGCTGCACCTTGCCCTCATTGGGGAAACCGCCGTCGGCATGCAGGTAGTCGAAGTACATGCGGCCACCACCGAACCACCACGACTTGACGAGGTCGCGGTCGAGGCCGGGGTAGAAGAACCAGGGATCGGCGTCATCGCGGTTCATGTAGGTCGCCTGTGGGCGCTCGGTCGGGGTGTGCCAATAGCCCGTGAGGTAGATGATGTTGAGACGGTCCCTGACCAGAAAGGCTTCGATGTCCCGCTCGGCGAGCTTCTCCTTGAACCGGGCAACAGTCTTCTTGTTCCACTCGAGCGGCAACCGATCTTGAACCGCCGGTTCCGGTGGCCCCTCTTCGTTGGGTTGGGGGCCGAGCAACAGCTTTTCGCTGGGGCCGCCCGCCTGCGCCTTGAGGACACCTGTCAGTGAGTCGGTCGAACCTTGTGCTGCCGCCACCCTGTCGAAACGACTCAAGAACCCGCTGCCCAGGAGCGCCAGTGTGCCGCCCTTCAATACCTGTCTGCGAGGATAGTCCATGGTCCCTCCTCCACGGTCGCTGATGGAAACAACCTACTCGAATGAGGCGATGGCCTCGTTCTCATCATCGAAGTGCTCGAACAACTGCAGTACCTGGGTGATCTCGAGCACGTCGGAGGTCTTTCGCGGGATTTTCAGTAGCTTGAGGACTCCACCTCGGTCGGTCGTGCTGGTCAGGCAGTGCACGAGCTTGCCGATGCCTGAGGAGTCCATGAAGGTCACGGCTTCCAGGTTCATGAGGATCTTTCGAGATCCCGTCTCCAGGACTTCGATCACGGTGTCGTGGAGCTCATCGGCGCCCTCAGCCAGGGCTATCTTGCCCGCTGGCTCGACTACTGTAACGGCTGAGTTGAGTCGGGTAGGGAACGACATGGCCAGGTCTCCTTGGGTAGTGATTCCGAGTTGCGCGGCTAGCATAGCAAGTCGTCCCGCCTGGTGCTCGACGAATGCCAATCGAGATTCGAAGGAAGTCCTTCTCAGTCGGGGGTCGGCTCGAACGGCAACTCTGTGACCGTCTGTTCTTCGAACTCCAGTTCCACCATATCGGCTTTGGCCGGCGGGGAATGACTGATATCACCTACGAAGTAGAGGCCGTTGTGTCCGGTTTCCGCAGGCTCCCCATAGATGTAGATGCTGTTGGGATCTCCTCTCCCACCTCCGGTCACCGGCACGGGCCGGCAATCGACTACATTTCTGGTCGTGCACATCCAGGCGGTGCCACCCGAATGCGACAGGGCGAGAGACAGCAGTCTCCATTTCGGATTCCATTCCGTCAATATGAAGCCCATGGGTTCGTAGTCGGGGTTCAACTCTGAGCCGCGAATCACTCGGCTGTGAGTCAGACCAGCCAGCACGATGAAGAGATCCGCCTCGAGCTCCTCGATGGCTTCCCAGACCTTCACGGCCATCGGCCACTCGACGGTCGAGAGGTTCTGTCGAGTGAGGGAGTCGACATCGGACGGCACGAAGAGGCGTAGCTCGATCTCTCCGCCCTGAGCTCTCAGATCTCGGATCGATTCGACCAGTCCGACGATGGCTTCGCTGAAACGGCCGTCTTCATACAGACTCAGCTCCCGAGCTCCAGCCAGCAGCTCTGTTCGATCCTCCTTCGAGCCCTCGGAGTCGAGATACTTGGAGACCACCCCGCTTTCCATCTCGGGTAGCTGCAGGGCGAGCGCTGCTGAACGACCCGACGCGACGACGTTGCAGAGGAGGTCGGCGACAAACCGAGGGCTCTCCATGGTGCCATGCATCTCGCCCAGTAACAGGACTGTTCGTTGATCCAACAAATAGTCGAGTCCACCGACGTTCGGGCAGTCGAAGACTGCATCGAGCGGCTCGGTTGCCTCTGACTTTGGTGGTGAGATCCAGGCGCCGCCCACCAGATAAGAAGCCAGCGCCAGGCTGGCAGCTATTGTTCGCAATGTCATGGTCGATTCGAGTCCTGACTCATTTCAGGCAGGGCCGGGCCCATGTAGTCGGCCGTTTCAGGTTTGTCGGAGCCGTCGGGATACATCAGCATCTTGGTCGGTTGGCCCTGCTCGTTCAGAACGAACTCGATGTGGGTCAGAGAGTTCTTGTAGAAGAAACCGGTCTTCGAATGCGCCGTGGCCTCCAATCGATCGCCTCCGGTGCGTTGAGTGAAGAGTCGACCCTCGTCGACGGTCACGGTCCGAACGTTGTCCTCGTCGATCTGGTAGATACCCGCCAGGCGTGCGAGGTCACTCGGATCCACCTTGATGGCCTTGAGGTCCTCGAACGGATCTCCCAGGGCCATGGCGGCGATTCGGAGCCCCACATACCCGGTATCTGGCTCATGGGCTGTGCTGTTGGAAAGCACGGCCACGTAGACCTCTCTGCCGGGTATGTGAATGCCGAGTGTTCGGAAGCCGAAGATTCCACCGCCATGAGTCAGGGCGGGCAGGCCCCGCAGGTCGGTGGTGGCGAGACCATAACCGTAGTTGGCTGAAGAACCGTCGTTCAAGGTCGCTGCAGTCGTCATCTTTGCGAGGGAGGTTGGATTGAGCAGAAGGCCGCCAAAGAGAGCCGCATCCCATCGAGCCAGATCATCGACGGTCGACAGAAGCGAACCGGCGGCGTACGGCTGCGTCATGCTGAGTGGGAAGGCGTTGCGGAGGCCCTTGCCGTCGCTGTCGTAGCCGGCTACTCGGTTGGGGACGATTTGAGGCCCGCCATAGGAGGTTCGCTCGAGGCCCAGTGGCTCGAAGATCCTCTCTTGGAGAAACTCCACGTAGCTCGTCCCCGACGCCTTCTCGATGATGGCACCCAGCAGGATGTAGCCTGAGTTGCTATAAGCCCACCGCTCCCCAGGAGAGAACTGCATCGGCTGATCTTTGAACTCGTCGATGATCTCTTCGACCGTCATGTCCTGGCGGACGGTGGTCTCCATGTAGCCGGGGATGTTCGTATAGCTGTAGATCCCCGAGGTGTGAGTGAGCAGGTGTTCGATCGTGATGGTGTGACCGTTGGTCGGGTAGGCCGGTAGATAGTCGGTGATGGAATCGGAGACCGCCAGCTTACCTGCCTCTTCGAGCAAGAGGATCGCCGCCGCGGTGAATTGTTTGGTGATGGAGCCGAGGCGAAAGACCATCTCCGGCTCCAGCGGGACGCCCAGCTCGATGTTGGCCATGCCGAAGGCGCCACGATAAGCGACCTCGCCTTCCCGCGTCACGATGATGGCCGCGCCCGGTTCCTCATCGGAGTAGACACCGGCCAAAAAGGTTTCGATCTGTCGGGCGAGGTCATCGTCGTCCTCCTCGACGGCACTGCTTGGGGGCACGAGTGTCAGCGCGACGAGCAATGCGCACAGGAGTGCGCCTGCCAGTCGAGGTCCTCGATGTTGATTCGGGTACACGGTCTCTCTGCCTCCTGAAGTGGCCGGAGTATACCGACCCGGACAGGGGAGGTTGCATACCGAGGGGTTACTTCCAGTTGAAGCGAAGGTTGCCGGTGGGCAGCCAGCCGACTCTCAGGCGCCTGGTCTGGCCTGATGAGAAGTAGGCGTCAATCTGTTTGGTCGCGTCGACCTTGCCCTCCGCGCCGGAGATCCGTATTTCGAGGCGGCGCTGTCCCGGGCGGACGGGAACGGACAGGCGCACATCTTCACCGGACACCCGTTTGGCGAGACCTTTGGGTGCTGACAGCGGTCTGGAGGCCACCTTCTTGTCATCGATCCAGACCGTCAGCCATCCCTTCTTCAGGCGGTTGGTGTGGAGGATTTGAAGGTAGGCGTTGGCTGGTGTCGCATCTGAGCGGCCGGCTGAGGAAGCTGGAGGCGAGTCTGCCGGAGTCGGAGGAGGAACCATCGACCCTGGTCGCACGATATCGGTATCTGCTGTGGTCCGCCGCGAGTCATGGGAGGTTGGTCGGGATTCGTCGGCAGTGATGGCTGAGGTCCCTGGCGGTTGGCCGGGCTGTCGTGTCTGGAGGCGCAAGCCCACCAGGAGAACCAGGACGGCCAGCATCAAGAAACCCACGGCGACTGGAAGCACGCGGGACGGTTGGCCAATTGCCGGCTGTGAAGCCAAGATCTTCCCTGGGGGAGGAGCGGGCAGTGTCTGATCGAGTCCCAGGAAGCTGGTCTTCGTTCCATCGACCCCGTCGGCAACCGGATCTGCGCCAACGGGCCTGGCGAGAGCCTGGGCCAGCTCCGCGGCGGTGGCGAAGCGCTCCTCGCGGTTCTTGGCCAGAAGCCGATCGACGATTCCTTCCAGCTCCACCGCAACATGGGAGTTGAGCTCGCGGACCGGACGGGGATCGGCGGTCATGACTTTGTGGGTCACAGAAGGCAGC
>JAUWSP010000424.1 GCA_030610025.1 Acidobacteriota bacterium
CCACGGCTGAAGATCTGTCAGTCGCCGAGATCGACTTGCCGATGGTGGTCGGGGGTGCGGCTCTCACCCGACGCTTCACCCACAAGAAGATCGCTGCAACCTACGACGGGTTTTGTACCTACGCCAAGGATGCCATGCACGGGCTCGCTTTGGTGCAGCGGCTCACCGATCCTGCCGAGCGGCCGGAGCTGGAGGCGGAGATCAGGGAGGTGATCGCCCAAGATCGAAAAGCCGAGGTCGCGCCAGTACCCTTCGAAGCGATGGGGACAACGCGCAGTCTTGCGGTTCGGATCGACCTCACCTCTCCGGAGCCACCCCATTTGGAGCGGGTCACGGAGGAGCTGGATCTGGATGAAGTCTGGCCGCTGCTCAATCCGCAGATGCTCTACGGGAAGCACCTGGGGTTGAAGGCCGCCGTCAAACAGTTGGAGGCCAAGCACGACCCGAAGCTGGCTCACCTGAAGCAGGTGGTCGAGGAGGTTCAGGAGGTGGCTCGCTCGGGTGCCATGAAGGCCCGTGCAGTCTGGCAATTCTTCCCGGCGGAGAGTGTCGGAAATCAGTTGCTGCTTAGGGATTCCACGAGTGGAGAAGCGGTCGTCGAGTGGAGCTTCCCCAGGCAACGCGGCACCGATGGACTGAGTCTCCCGGACTATGTGTTGCCGCAGGACGACCACGTGGCGTTGTTTGTGACGACGGCCGGCGACGGTGTGGCCGAGCAGGTGGAGCAGTGGAAGCAGGATGGCGAATTCTTGAAGAGCCACGCGCTCGCGGCCCTGGCCCTGGAGACCGCGGAGGCGGCCGCCGAGCTCGTGCACCGGAAGATGCGAGCCGCCTGGGGATTCCCCGATGCCAGTGAGATGACGCTGCAAGACCTCTTTGCAGGGCGCTATGGGGGCAAGCGCTTCAGTTTCGGCTACCCGGCTTGTCCCGACCTGGCCATGCAGCGAGAGCTCTTCACGGTTCTGCTGCCGGAAGAGATCGGGGTGCGCCTCACCGAAGGCGACATGATGGAGCCCGAAGCCAGCGTTTCGGCACTGGTCTTCCACCACCCGCAAGCGCGGTATTTCGGGGTATAGACCCCAGGTCACCTCCCGGCTGATTCTGCTGTACTGATTCAGCGCTGGCGGGTAGGCTTCCGATCCCAATGCGGTTCATCGATCTTCACAGCCATCTGCTGCCGGGTATCGACGACGGGTCGAGCTCCATCGTGGAGACCGTCGAGATGCTGCGGATCGCGCATCGGAGAGGAACACGGGGCATCGTGGCCACGCCTCACGCCTTCCAGCCGATGTTCGCCACCCACAGCCTGGTCGCCCTGTGCGGGGCCTTTTCTCGCATGATGGAAGAGCTGACGGACCTTGCCTCTTACTCGGATCACTCGTTCCTGAAGGAGATGGAGGTTCACCTCGGCTCGGAGAACCTCGTCACTCCCGAGTTTCTGCAGGCGTTGGAAGAGCGAAAAGTCCTGACCTTGAACGGGAGTCGCTACCTCCTGGTGGAGTTCCCTCTCTTCATGCCGTTTCCGTTGATCGAGTCGGCCGCGTTACAGATCCTGGAGCGGGAGATGATCCCAGTCCTCGCCCATGTGGAACGCTACGAGGCCTTCCATCAGCGACCGGAGTGTCTGAAAGATCTGAAAACCCGCGGATGCGTGATTCAGGTCAATGCCGACTCCATCGGCAAGGGCCGGAAGGACGAGAACTCGCAACTCGCGGTCTCACTGGCCAGCCAGGGGGTCCTGGACGTCATCGCTTCGGACGGACACGATGCTAGCGCTCGTCCACCGGAGGTTCAGAGTGCTTTCGATCGTCTGGCGAAAGAGCTCTCCGAAGAGAAGCTCAACACCTGGATGTCGGAGAATCCGTCCCGAATTCTGGCCAATCAGAATCTGGAATCGACAGAATAAAGGTCGAGATCCATCCTGAAGCTCAGATAACGACCTAGGGGCGGGTCTTGCTAGGGTGTCGTTGGGCTCGCCGGCGTCTCGTCGTCATCGTCGATCAGCAGATACAGGCCGGCCGCCGCCCCGACACCTGCACCGACCTTCCACCAGGCGATGACCGCTGGTTTGCAGTCACAGCTCAAGTCGAGTGGATTGCGATCCTTGCAAGCGAAGTAGGCGGTCTTGCCAATGTAGGTGGGTGCCAGGCTCGCGGCCACCTCGAGAAGCTCCCAGGCACAGTCGGCGTCTTTTCGGTTCGGCCCGGTGCAGGCCTGCCAGAGCTCGGCGGTCCAGTTCTGGAGCTGGCAGAGCCGCTCGCTGTCTTCCGAGGCTGGTTCGGAGACGCGGGCCCCCTCCTGGATCTGCCCTTCCTGATCGAGCTGTACAGAGTTGCTGGCAGTCAGGAACGCAACCTCTCCGGAGCCATCGGTATAGGCCACGCTGCCGGAGCGCACGTCCAGGCGGACGTCACCTCCGACGCTCTCCACCATGGCATCGGTCTCCTCCGAGAAAGCCAGGACACGGCCGTTACTCAAGTGGACTACGGCCGGCGATGTGCCGGTCTCCACTCGGGCAGGGCTCAGCAAGGTGGTGCCGGAGGGTACCTGGACCCCATCCACCTTGGCTCCGGCGGTTGCCGTCTGGCCAATGGCGATCGCGGCCACCCCGGGCGAGGCGCACAGAGCCAGAACTCCAGCGACGACCAGAAACGGTCCGAGAAGTCTGAAAAGCCCTTTGTTGATCACTAGTTACAGATCTCCCTGCGGCCGAGTGTAAACCAGGTCGTGCTGGGATCGCAATGCACTCTTCGACAGGTAGTTTCCTATCTGAATAGCGACGCGCTTCACACCGGAGGCGCCGACCCTCTGGTAGACTAAGCTCTCAATCTGAAGGGCTTACGCCTTCACAAGTCTGTCCCCTGGCATGGCAGATCGACCTGATCCGACACCTGGCTCCAATCTACCTCTACCTTTTCAGGGGGGAGGCGGTCTTCCAGCGCTCCGGCAGGTGCCGCCGGCCTACTATCCGGAGGAAGAGGAAGGGCTTTCTCTTCAGCACTACCTGCATATTCTCCTGCGCCGAAAGTGGCTCCTTGCAGCGGTAGCCTTCACTGTCGTCGTTCTGGCGGCCCTGCAGGTTTTCACCACCACGCCCATGTATCGCGCCTCGGCGCGCCTCCAGGTCGACCCGGAAGGCGACAAGATCGTGCCATTCCAGGAGGTTGCCGGCTCCGAGATGGCCGGAGGCTGGTTCATGGAAAACTACATGTGGACCCAGACGGAGAACCTCCAGTCACAGAGCTTGGCTCTGCGTGTGGTCGACAAACTGGATCTGGCCAACGACCCGGCCTTCAATGCCGATGTTCATCCTGGCGCTCTGGTGTCGCTCAAGAACGGTCTCGCCAAGCTGGTCCGGGTGCCGTTCGCGATCGGCAAGAAGAGCACGGGCGGCGAGCCGACTGCGGAAGAAGTGGACAACGCCGCGGCTGCGAAGCTCGCAGGTGGAGTCTCGGCTCAACCGGTACGCAATACCCGGTTGATCGAGGTGAGCTACACCTCGCCCGATCCCGAGCTCTCGGCCCGGGTGGTCAACGTCCTCACCGAGGAGTTCATCGAGCAGAACCTCCA
>JAUWSP010000536.1 GCA_030610025.1 Acidobacteriota bacterium
CGCCTCGTTCAAGCTGCGCCTGGAGGGTCACAAGATCGGGCAGGGCCTGTCCTCGGAGACCGTGACCATCGAACGCCTCGACTCGACGCTGTTGAACGTGACGTTTCACGTCAACAACGCGGTTGCTGTTCTGCAGCTGAAGGAGATTCTCGAACAGGAGGCAATGGACTATGGGATACGGGCGGTCCTCTACACCGAGGGCTCCTGGGGAACCAAGAAGCTCAAGGTCGACAAAGAGGGGCGGTTCGAGTTCACGAATCCTGTTGAGCTCAATCTGGGGGAGTGATCGTTGGCCGCGGCTGCAATTCACAGATCATCTCGCGGCACTGCGCAATAGACAAAGGGCTCCGGTATGACCGGAGCCCTTTAGGTTGATGGATGTCTCTTGTGGCGACTACTGTACTGTTGCGCTCCACGCCGAGGTGTCGCCGCTCTCGAATCCGTCGGCGAACGGCAGACCCGTGCAGAACTGACCCCATCGGGTGGCCCATCGGCCTCTCTCCACTGCACCCCCATCGCCGGTATTTGTAGGGCTACCCTGGGTCATGGCGTACTGATTGAAAGCCCAGAAGCAGCCGCTGTCCGCCGGATCGATCGCGATTCCGGACCAGTCTCCCCAGCGATTTTGGTTGCCGTCGCCGGCTCGGGTGCGCACGTAGAAGGCCTCGCCTGGAGCGAGTATCCCTGAGCCGCGGTTGCTGCCAGCGGCGTCGGAAATGCCCCGGTATGTGAAGTAGGCACCGGGATTGATGGTCGAGCTCGAGGCGGAGAAACCCACAGCCACTGACCCACCATCGAAAGTGATGGAGGGGAAGAAGGTGTGGGTCGTCGCTGAGATGTCCTCGCCGTCGATCACACCGTGATCCGCAACCGCCGGGCTGTTCAGATTACTGGTATCGATGTTCACCCAATAGGCAGTAGCTTCGCCGTTGTTCCCGGCGAAGACGGTGCCCGTTGGATTGATCGACTGAGCGGTGTACAGGGAGTTGTCGCGCCAGACCGCCGAAAGCGTGGAGCGGTCATTGGTTTCGATCCTGATTGTCGTACCCTTCTGGGGCGCATTGGGGAGCTCTGGGGCTGCAGAGAGGTCCTCGATGTTCCCCAGGTCCACGAGCTTCAGCGTGAAGGTCGCGGCACCCAGCGGGTCGTCGACTCGAATCACCTGTTGGAGCTCGGACTTGGTGCCGTCGCCGGCGTCATCGAAAGTCGTTCCCGAGTAACCGACGAGAAAGGTTCCGAGCCCGGCGGGAGGCGTGCCAAAGACGGCCGCCGGCTGGAGTGCTGCCTGCTGATTCAGGTTGGTACTGCCATACGGACTGAAGAGATTGACGTCGGCCGCAGCGCAGTCGTAGAGGCCGCCGGTCGTGCCCTTGTCGATTGCCCACAGGCGAATTCCACCGACAGGCAGTGCCGGATCCTCAGAGGCGAACTCGAACAGGCTCGCTGTGGCATAAACAGCCTCTTCGTCGACCACCAGACCGGGGAAGTCAGCCCAGGTGAAGACGCTGCCGCCAATATCGATCTTGGATTCGATCTCGGTGCTGCACCAGTCACCGTTCGGATCTCCGTCGTCGGAGACCGCGATGAAGATGCTGGATTCGTCGGTGGCGGTACCGTCGAGAATCTGGTCCGAGACACCGAGAACGAGGACCACGAACCGATCCTCGTACGGATCGTAGGCCACCTTGGGATCGAAGGTGAAAGCGAGGGGGGTGAAGCCGAGACTGGTCAGAAAGGTATCGAGATCTCCCTGAGCGTCGAGAGTCCCGTCCTTTTGCCGAATCTCGAGGATCTCGTTGACGACAGCTACGACGTGATTCTGGCCGACGGCACCGATGGGATCGGGCGGTATGCGGCCTTCGCCGTTGATGATGGGATTGTCATCGAAATCGGGGCCGGCGAACGAAGTCACCAACGATGGAGCGTTGAGCTGCGGAGCCTGGAGATTCGGTCTTTCGACCTCGAAGGAGTCCTCCGATTCCAGATCGTAGGTCGGTCTCGAGTGCGGCTCGGTCCGCCCCGGGGAATCGATGACCTGAATGAGGTTCAGCAACTCCGGTTGCTCGATGAGGTGGAGAGCACCAGGCTCACGGATGTCGGCCCCTACGGGAGTCCCCTGAATCGTGCCCAAGGTGGAGCGAGGAGAGCCTGAGACCGTCCCCATGGAGAGTCTGGCTGGTCTGGCCGTGTGGGCGTTGTCGAGGCGAGCCTCGGTATTGTGGGTTTCGATGCGCGAGTGAGTCAATCCATACCCCAGGCCGAGAATGGCCAGGAGCAGCGCCATAACCATTGCAGACTTGAGTGACTTGAGATCTTTCATCTTCATGGCTCCGCTTGTCAGTAATCGTCGTCGAGTCGACACGCCGGAAGAGCGGGAGAGATTCAACCGCTTTGGATCTGCCTGCAGGTCGTTCTGGGGCGAATCCGCCTGACCCTTCTGAGACCTGGGATTCTCCAGTCTCAGGGCGACGAAGTCAAATAGAGCGAGGTACATATGGGCACAGCCTGGGTTGATTCCCGGGGGTGTAACCCTTTAGGGTCGGGATCTGTCATGGAGGGAACTGGAATCGTCGCTCTCGAACCGGAGGAGCGGGTGCTCTTGCACACCGCAAGGCTGCAGGTCGATTCGCAAAGCAGTACCCAGCTGAAGGAGCTCCTTACCAGCGCCGTCGATTGGAATGGGCTGGTGGACAAGGCGGACTGGCATGAGACCGCAGCCCTCCTGTTGCATCATCTGGAGGCCGCGGGCCAGGTCGAAGCAGTTCCCGAGCGGGCCCTGTCGAAGCTGAATGCGATCAAGTTGGAGCAGCGGGTGCGGTTCTTCTTCTTTCTACAACCCGAGCTGCTGCGGGTGCTCGAAGGGATGGGGTCGGCGGGGGTGGAGATCATTCCCTTGA
>JAUWSP010000420.1 GCA_030610025.1 Acidobacteriota bacterium
GGAGGCGCCCGCGACGAGGCGGACATCCGGGGTCATCGACGCACCTATGTCGGAGCCATGCCAGGCCGGATCCTCAAGGGGATGAAGCAAGCGGGTACCAAGAATCCCGTGTTCCTCCTCGACGAGGTCGACAAGCTGGGCATCTCCTATCAAGGCGACCCGGCGAGTGCTCTGCTCGAAGTCCTGGATCCGGCGCAGAACGACAGCTTCGTCGACCACTATCTCGGTGTGCCGTTCGATCTCTCGGAGGTGTTGTTCGTCACGACGGCCAATTTCATCCAGAACATCCCGGGTCCTCTGTTGGACCGCATGGAGGTCGTCGATTTCACCGGCTACACGGAACGGGAGAAGCTGGAGATTGCGAAGCGCTATCTGGTGCCGCGTCAGCTCAGGGGCAACGCCCTGGACGCGGACAATCTGACGATCACTGACCCAGCGTTGAGTGAGGTTATCGCGCACTACACGCGAGAGGCCGGGGTCCGGCAACTCGAAAGGGAGATCGGGCGGCTGGCTCGCAAAGTGGCCCGCAAGATCGCCACCAACGAACTCGAGACTTTCGAGGTGGAACCGGCGAGCGTCAGCGAACTGTTGGGCCGGTCGAAGATCCATCCCGAGAAGATGTCGGGTGAGGACCAGGTCGGAGTGGCGACAGGAATGTTCTATACGCCGGTTGGCGGCGACATCATGTTCGTCGAAGTCAGCACCATGCGCGGCAAGGGCGAGTTGGTGCTGACCGGGCAGCTGGGCGACGTGATGAAGGAATCGGCCCGAGCCGCCTGGAGCTACGCTCGCTCCCATGCCACGGAGCTCGGTATCGCCGAGGAGATCTTCGAGCAGCGGGATGCTCACATCCACTGTCCGGCAGGTGCGATTCCGAAGGATGGTCCGTCGGCAGGAGTGACGATGGCCACGGCTCTGGTCTCGGCGTTGTCGGGTCGAGCCGCCAGGCACGACATAGCGATGACCGGTGAGCTCACTCTGTCCGGCAGGGTGCTGCCCATCGGCGGCGTCAAGGAAAAGGTGCTGGGAGCCGTGCGGGCTGGCATTCATCGGATTGTGTTGCCTGCCGAGAACGTGAGGGACCTCGAGGACTTGCCAGACGAGGTCAGGGACCGTCTGGAAGTCATCGCGGTTGACGAGTTGGGTGAGGTCTTGGCCCCGGCCATTCAGGGTGGCTCATTCGAGGACGGCAAGCTGCTGTTCAGCGAGATCGAGGCCAGCCAAACGGAACGGCCGTCCAAGCAGCTCCAGCACTGAGCTGGACCTGACGGAATCTCGGTATACTTCCGCCGTCATCGACAACTGGCGGGAGATCTCTTGTGTTGAGCCGAGTCATCAAGATCCTGGCACTGGCTGCCCTGGCGGCCGGATTGCTCGAGCCGCCGGCTACCGCTCAGGAAAAGCAGGCCGTCAAGCTGGAGAACGCCAGGTTCGTCTATGAGGAGATGGTCGACGCCAAGGGGGGAGGCGTACCGCTATCTCTCAGAACGGATGCCAAGTGCATTGCCGTCATCCCTCATGTGGTCAAAGGTGGTTTCCTGGTTGGGGGGCGGCACGGCAACGGGGTCATGAGCTGTCACGATGACGAGGGCCATTGGAGCCCACCTGTCTTTATCGAGATCAGTGGCGCCAGCCTCGGTCTGCAGATCGGTGGGCAGGCCAGCGACCTGGTGCTCTTCTTCATGACCGACAAGGCGGCCCGTTCGTTGATGAACAGCAAATTCACGCTCGGAGGCGATGTCAGCGTGGCGGCGGGTCCGGTCGGCAAGGAGGCGCAGCCCAATTCGGACCCGAACGTCGAGGCGGAGATCTACTCCTACGCCAGGGCCCGGGGACTGTTCGCTGGAGTGTCGCTCCAGGGAAGTCATCTGGCGCCCGACCAGAAGGCGATCGAAAGTTACTACGGTGAACGGATCTTCCCGGAGAAGATCGCCTTCGAGCACCAGGTACCCCGATACCCTCCCGAAGCCAGAGATTTCGCGGCATCGCTGCCTTAGTAAGGGCGTAGGGGCTAGTCTTCTTCGAGCTCTTGAAGTCGTTTCGCCGCCTGTGCGATCTCGAGCCTCAGTCGCTCGATGGCGACCTCGACTTCTGCCAGCTGGTCCTGAAGGGACCGTCTCTGGATTGCGAGGCGCTTGTCGTGGCTCTCGAGCCAGCGCATGGAGGTGCGGAGTCGCTCGACCTCCTCCTGTTCTCGGTCTACCACGATCCGAGACCACCTTCGCGACTCGACACCATCACTTCTTGCGGGCCTCTTTTTGCAGGCCCTCGATCAGGAGTCGTTCCTCCTCCTGCGGTGTCCTCACGCACAGGGCCCGATGGTCGAAGGTGTAGGAGAAGGAGCCCGAGAAGGGTTTGCTGAACTGGAAATTGAAGTTCCATGCGGACTTCTCGTCTTTGCGCGTGGTGCTCCACGGGCAGCAGGCGGTCAGCTGAAACCTAGGAGGCAGGTTGTAGGCACCCTGGGCCATCGGGCGGAGCAGCGTCTCCAGCTCCTCGAGGCTCGGTAGCCTCCAGTCTTCGTAGCCAGCGAGTACCAATCGATTGCAGTATGTCGCAGCGCGGTGCCAATCGATGTCACGGGCATTGTCTTCGGCCGCCCAGAGCAGTAGGGTCTTCGGATCCAGGTAGACGCCGTCCACCCGCTCCTCTTCGATTTGAAGCTGCCCGAGATCCTCGACGATCGAGTCGATGAAAGCCCTCGAAATGAACGGTGCCAGAAGTGGGTTCTCGTCCTTCGCCTCGCCGGCAGGGGATGTCTGGCCGATCACTCCTGTTGTGGTGCCCAGCAGAACAGCTATTAGCAAGGCCAGGAATCGAAGACGGCGAAGAGCTGAGCGGCAACACATGGAGATGGGCAAGGACGAGTCGATTCGAGTCGCGGTGCCAGGGGTTTCGGAATACAGGCTAGGAGCCGAGGCTCAGATCAGGCCCCCCAATGAGCCGGTAAGGATCACCTGACACTTCGGACAGAGCATGACCTGCCCGCGACGAGGCAGGCTGGAGACGAAATTCACCTTGGTTCTCAAGATTCTCACCACCTGAATGGAGTCGATCATCTCCCGACAATGGGGACAGACGGCTGCTGATTCAAGGGTGAACTCCGCTTCGATCTCTCGCTCACCCATCTTCTGATCCATGACAGCTCCTTTCGATCCATTGCAGTTGCATTCGGCCGAAGCAAAGCGGACACGTCTCTGGCGGGACTGGCCGAGGCGGTCGGATTTGCCGTGATTGTAGCCCAGAACGGTCGCTGTTGGGCCAGGAGACTGGGGTCGGAATTTCGAAAAAATGCCAGGATGGAAGAGGCTAGGCGCCCTGTGTGAATCGCCCTTCATCAGGGCGACCCCTATGCTACGATCATCGGCTCGGTGGCAGTCATGAACGGACCTCGACGAAACGAGTTGATTGGGGAGACTCTGCGACGCTTTGTGCGTCGTGGGTCCAAGGCCCATCTGTCCAAGCTTCTCGGCAAGACGAGGCCCGAGGATGTGGCGCTCCAGTTCCCCCGCCTGACTCCGGCCGAGCAATTCGAGGTTCTGGCGATCCTGATCGAGGAGTACCCGGACAGTGCCGGAGACGTTCTCGTCGAGCTGGAGCCGCA
>JAUWSP010000060.1 GCA_030610025.1 Acidobacteriota bacterium
CGGAGCGATCTGTCGGTGAGGGACTCCCGGCCTGTTCCTGCGGCAAGGCCCCGCCGTACTGGTTGGCCAGCTCCTCCAGCTCGGTCGGAGTCTTCGCCCTTAGCTCGCCCAGGAACTCCGCGGCCTCCGAGCCTCTACCCAGCTGATCCAGCAGGTTGGAATAGAGCTGCGAGGAGATCAGATCTGCAGGATCGACCGCGAGCGCCCATTGAAGCGTCCGAATCGCCACCTCGAGGTTACCCTCGAGGTAGTAGGTCCTGGCCATCGACTGCAAGATCTTGGCCCATGACGTCCTCGAAACGGCCGCAAGGGCCTTTTCATACTCCTCTCTAGCCGCCTGGTACTGGCCTTGTTCCAGCAGCGTGTTGCCCTTTTCCAGCCACCGCAGAACCGACGAGGGGCTCTCGGCGACGGCGGCCGTGACCTCGGCCTGGACGGCCCAGATCTGGGCGCCAGCCACCGTGACGAGCAGGACCTGGAGAATCAGGAAAGAAAGGAAACGGCGCAGGCAGCGACCCATCAGGCCGATTTTTTGGTCGCCGGGGATTGGATTGCCGGTCGGCCAGCCGCCACCGCCCTCTTCAGGCGACTGTTGATGGCGAAGACTTCCACGCGGCCGATCTTCGCTCCAGGCCCCTCCTTCTCCACCTTGTCGAGGGTTGCCCAGGCCAGCGCCACAGGAAGGCCGGTGAACAGAACAACCCCGTCCGGCCCTCCAGCCTGTTGAATCGCCAGGGTGTACTCCGTGGCCGCTTCGAGGTCTTGCCGGGCCAGATCGAAGACCTCCCGTCGCTCGATATCGTAGGGCAGGTAGTTCCGGCCTTCGACATTGTCATCGGCCGAGTCCTTGAGAATGTTGACCAGTTGCAGGCCCTCACCGAAAGCCACCGACCGCTGCCGCAGGTAGTCGGCGATCGGTTCCAACAGCGGGCGATCCAGAAGAAACAGGTCGGTGAGCATCTCCCCTACGATGCCTGCGACGATGTAGCAGTAATCCTGCAGCTCGGGGATGCTATCCAGTCGCAACACGCCGTCGGGACCGGTCCTCTCCACGACAGAGGCCATACCCTCGGCGGTGCGGATCGTGTGATGGGCCACCACTTGCCGGGCTCCCGGGGTCAGCTCGAGAAAGGCCGCGATGACCTCCGGAGTCCTGTCCAAAAGCTCCAAATACCCCGCGTGCTCAGAAGAGGGGTTGGCTTGCCACTCATGGGTCAACTCTCGAGCCCGCTCGACAGATGGCTCTCGCAAGAGATCTCCGAAGGCCTCCAAAGCCCCGATCTGCTGCGGCTTCTCCCACAGCACGCTGGCGTCTTCGAAGGTGTCGGCGATGCGGAACAACAGATAGGCGATCGTGACCTCACGCAGGGTCGGATCTGGCAGCAACGGGATGGCGAGGGCGAACGTTCGACTGGTCTTGACCAGGAGATCTTGCAACAACTCGCCCTCGTTGTCCCTCTGGCGAGTGGTCTGATTCTGCTCGGATACCGCCGAGGCCTTGTCTGTATCGCCGCTCATTTCACCCTTCGATGTTCCTATGGCCGATCATCCTAGCAGCCCGTGCCTTCCGCCTCTTCACCGGGGTTCCTCTCGGTTTCAGCTCAGCCTGTGGGAAGAGCCTTCGGAGCCGCGACCAACACCTTCGTTCCCTTGTCACAACGGCCTTTCAAGATCTGGGCCAGCAACCCGGGCTCCAGACCATTCGCGATCCAGGACTCGACTCCGAGCTCAGCGAGGCTTGCCGCCGTCTCCAGGCGATGCCGCATTCCACCCGTGACGTCGGTTCCCGAGGCCCCTTCGATCTGATCCAGAACCTCCCCAATAGCTTCGGGCTGCAGCTCCTCAATCGTATCGCCCCGGCTGTCGTAGATGCCGTCGGTCTCCCCGAGCCAGATGCTGCGTCGAACGATCACGCCACGAGCCTGGAGGCTTTCGGCAAGAGCCAGGAAGACCGCTTCGGTCGAAGAGATGGAGGCTCCCAGCTCGCGGTCCATGACCACGTCCCCATAGACCACAGGCAGCATTCCCAGTTGAAGGGTCTCGAGCAGAGACTCGATCCACAGCTCTGCAGGCGTGCCGCCTGCCGAGACGAGAAAGCTCGACGGTGCCAGAGAGAAGGCGGCAACTCCGTTTCTCCGCAGAGCGCCAATGACCAGTCGGTTCAGGGTCGCCGCACGATCCTGGGTCTCCGTAACTCCCAGGAGCTGCTCCGGCGTCTCGACTCCCTCGTGGATGCCGTGCCTGGCGGCTGCCACATGACCGAAGGAACCGCTGCCGTGCCCCAGAACCAGATGCACCTCGTTTTGGTCGAGCTCTTCGAGCTCCCGAGCCAGTCGCTCGATCACATCGGTTCGCGCCGTCTCCGGTCGCCGTTTGTCGGTGATCAGACTGCCACCCAGCTTGACGAGAACTACTTCCATCGGAACGGACATGGCTTCAGGCCAGATGCTCGTCTGTTGTCGTGGGACCGCTGCCTACGCCGTCGTGGATCAACGAGCTCACTTCCGGAATCGCCCCCACCCTCTCAGCTACCGCGGTTTCGGACTCCGGCGTGCAGATCATGTGCACATTGGCGCCGGCATCCATGGTCGCGCAGACCTCTGCGCCCTCCTGTCGGAGGTGGCGAATGGTCGCCAGGACCTCGAGGGTGCCAGGCCTCCAGTAGAAGATCGGAGGGTGCGAAGACATGGCGATGAGGTGGAGGTCGATGGCCTCCTCTTCGACAGTCTGCGCCAGGGCCGAGAAGTCCCTCGCCAGAATTGCCTGGGTGACTGTCTCCAGTCGACCCGGAAGCAGCTGCTGCCGCGGCTCGAAGTAGGGGCTGGACGGAGCTCGCTCATGACCCTCACGAGACGAGACGTCTTTGGCCTGCTCTTGAAGAATGGCCACGACATCACGCAGGTCCCAATGCTCTGCCGACGCCACTTGTGTTGCATGCTCCTCTTCAGGCCCCTCTCCCGAAGGCCACTTCACGTAGCCGCCCAGGACCGATCGGGCCGCTGACCCCGAGCCGCTGAGGCGTGCCAGCACAGACGCCTCCTCGCTCGACACCTGCCTGCCAAGGGCCGCCACCACCGCCAGCGTGAGCGCCGCGAAGCCCGATGCCGAAGAGGCCATCCCGGCCCCCATGGGGAAGCTGTTCTCGGTGGCGACTCGAAACGAGACTTCTTCTCCGGCCCATCGGCGGAGTCGCTGGAGATGGGGCTCGACTCGCTGAGTGAAGGCCTCGGTGGCTGGATCGAGGGAGCCCTCCTTCGTTCTGAGGAAGACTGCGTCGCCCACTGCACGATCCACGATCTCGACGGTCGTGCGGGTGACACACTCCCGCAAGGTCATGGAAATAGAAGGGTTGAACGGCAGCGTCTGGTCCCGGTCCTGCGTGCCCCAGTACTTGATGAAGGCGATGTTCGCAGGTGCGACGACCGTAGCTTTTCCTTTCATCCACTCACCTCGCAACGCAATCCGGGGACTCCCAGCTCCACATGCTGACGATTGTATGCCGACAAGCTCTCGGGTGATCGCCCATCCCAGGCATCTGGCCAACAGACGAGGAGACAGCCCGCAGCGTCGCCTGAAAGGGCCCCGGCCCCGGAGATCTTGGCGGCCCCGCCAAGGGCCTCCACCTCTCGGATCGCCTCGCGAACCGGTGCAGGAACCACGCCCAGGGCTTCCAGGCAGGCCTCGTAGTCACGGATCGACGCAATCGCCCGGTCGAGAGCACCCGACTCGCTCCTCAGCCACTGTCGAAAATCGCGCCCACACGACTCCATTCGATCCAGCAACCTCTCGAAACCGATCGAGTCCTCGGAAGCGAGTTGCCGCACCGCCGCCACCACCTCACCCGTCGTCTCCGACGGCTGGCCTGTATGCAGTACCTGGATTCGCGAGCCAAGGACCTGGCCGCCTGCGACCGGCTCGGTGCAAAGCTCCCCAGCAGGGCTCCTTTCGGCCCACAGAACGCCGCCATGCAACACCGTTCGGTGATCCACACCGGAGGGCATCCCATGTTGGCGACGCTCGACCTCGAGAGCGATTCGATCTACGCGTGTCCGGTCCACCTCGCCCTCCAGGAAGCACAGAACCCCGCCCACAAGACCGACCCCGACAGCGGCAGAGCTGCCGAAGCCAGAGCCAATGGGCAGATCCGACTTCACGCGTAGCGCCAGCGCCGGCAGATCGGAACCCAATTCGACAGCCAACTCCCCCAGGGCGAGCCTGACGAGGTTTGCCGGGTTGGAATCCCGTAGCGTCTGAAAGCTGTCGGCTGTCGGGTTCTCTGAGTAGGCCTGCCAACGGGCCCGAGCGTCGGCCGCCACACTCTGCAGCTCGGGCCAGTCGCTCCGCACCTCCTGACCCAGGTCTGGCAGGTCCACAACGACACCCTCGTCGCTGCTCGCCACCTCGACGCGGGTTCGGGGTGCAACAGCCGCGACCAGAGCCGGCCGGCCATAGACCGCTGCGTGCTCACCCATGAGAATGAGCTTGCCGGGGGTCGTGGCCAGGACGTGTCGCTGCATCAGGAAGGCCCCATCTGGGTCAGAACCACGCCGGGAGACGACGAGTGGCTCTCCACAACGCCTGGTTGCGAGACTCAGGTGGCGTCAGGTATCGCGCCACGGCCGAGCTGCTCGTGGGCTCCGGCCAGATCTCCCGAGGTGAAGGCCGCCAGCAGAGAGAGCTCGCCGGCCAGCACCATGGCCCCCAGGATTTCCGCCAGGCGGATCGCACCAGCGCCCGGATTCTCGGGATCGGGTACGGCGCCGATAACCTTCAGGGCCTCCTGCTGGGGACCCAGGGCCGTACCACCACCGACCACACCGAGTGGCACATCGGGGAGATAGACCGAGGCGAAAACGGCATCGTCGCCACGGGGCTCGATGCAGGTCACTCCCATCGCTCCTTCCACCACCTGCGCCACATCCTGACCCATGGCAATGAACACCGCAGCCAGAACATTCGCATAGTGGGCGTTGAATCCCATCGACCCAGCGGCAATCGAGCCCAGGAGATTCTTGCGATACTGCACCTCCACCAACGAACGAGCGTTACTCTTCAGGCAGCGCTCCAGAATCCCGCCGTCGAGCACCACTTCGGCGTAGATTCGCTTGCCCCTGCCTTCCAGGAAGTTGACCGCCGAGGGCTTCTTGTCGACGCAGTAGTTGCCTGACAGCGCCACGCAGGGGATGCCGGTGGCCGGCTCGATGAGGTCTCGCACGACTCGATCACAGGCGATGGTCGCCATGTTCATTCCCATCGCGTCGCCCGATCTGAAGCGGAATCGGAGGTAGATCGAGCTGCCGAAGGTCTGCGACTTGATATCCAGCAGCTCGAGATGCCCGCTGGTCGCCTCCGCCACCTGCCGTATCTTCGACTCGTTCTCTCGGACCCAGTCGAGGAAGCGTCGCGTGTCGTCGATCCCGAGAGTGCGAAACACCGGTGCCCGGGTTATCCCGACATCCTCGACGCGCACGACAGCCCCCCCTGCCTCGCGCAGTGCACGGCAGCCTCGGTTGATGCTGGCTATCAGCGCTCCTTCGGTAGTTGCCAGGGGCACGTGGAGATCTTCGTCGGCGTCGACCCAGGTACCCTTGACCTTGAGCGGCCCGCAGATGCCGACGGGAATCTGCGTCGCGCCAATGAAGTTCTCGGCATGTCGTGTCGAGGCTCGGACCGGATCCAGCGTGTAAGCGGCGATGTTGTCGAGCTGGGTACCGGTCAGCTTCTCCAGGGCACGACGCCGGATCTTGGCTTGAGTGTGGGCCGGAATCTCCTCCGGCAACTCATGCCAACGCCGTTCACCCTCGACCAGCTGTCGAATCAGTTCCTCACGATCCATGGGTGCCTGCTGTGAAGAGGTCATGGTGTCTCAATCCTCGCCTCGGTGGCGCAGCTCGATCTGCTGCAGGGTCTCGAGATTTCGCGCGCCGGCGCAGAACATGCTGATCCCGAGCTCACGAGTGGTCCGCCGGACCTTTTCCACGACCGCCTCGGTCGACTGATCCGCTGCGACCAGGAAGGGCTGCGCCATTCCTGCCATATCCGCCCCGAGCGCGATCGCCTTGGCGACATCGAGGCCACTGCTGAGACCACCACTACCGATAATCTGCAGACCGGGTATGTGGCGAAGCTCGCGAATCGAGATTGGCGTCGGAATCCCCCAGCCGGCGAACAGCTCGCCGAGTTCTGCGTCCTGAGCGCGCGCCCCTTCGATTCTCGCCCAGCTCGTGCCACCCACCCCGGCGGTGTCGACGATCCTCACTCCGACATCCCACAGCCTGGTGGCCAACTTCTTCGAGATCCCGGAGCCGACCTCCTTGACGATGACCGGCGTTTCGAGGCATTCCACAATCTGGCCGATCTTGGGAGTCAGCTCGGTGAAGTCGCACTGCCCTTCCGGCTGGATCGCCTCCTGCAGGGGATTGAGGTGTAGCACCAGCGCGTCGGCCTCGATCATCTCCACGGCCGCCCGGCACTCATCCACGCCGTAGCCGTAGGTCAGCTGCACGGCGCCCAGGTTGGCGAGCAGAGGCACCGAGGGAGCCCACTGGCGGACCTGGAAGCTCTCGACCAGGCTGGGATCTTCAAGGGCCTTTCGTTGCGAGCCGACGCCTAAGGCAATTCCGGTCTCCTCGGCCGCTTCTGCCAGGTGCCGATTGAGTCGCACCGCATCTTCGGTCCCACCTGTCATGCAGGAGATCAGGAGAGGGGCCTCGACCACCTTTTCCAGGAAATGGGTCGAGATCTCGATCTCGTGAAGATCGAGCTCTGGCAGCGCCTCGTGCTCGAAGTAGTAGGCGTCGAAGAAGTGACCGTGCAACTGCATCCGGTCATCGAGGGACAGCTGAATGTGCTCGGCCTTGCGATCGCGCTCGTCGTTCGAAGTCATGATCTGTCTCGCCAGGACCGCCTCGGGCTACCGCTCTCGTCCACTCAGGTAGTCCATCAAACCCTGGAGGAAATCGGCTCCGGGCCCTTCCACCTCGGCCTCGGAGAGGGCCTCGTCGGCTGCTTTCATTCGCGTTTCGATCATCTCCACGACGCGCTGCCGAGCGCCGACGCTTTCGATGAGCTTCTGGACCTCCCTGACCTCGTCTTCCCGAACTTCGGCGTTGCCGAGTGCGCTCTCCACGGTTGTCCGGTCTGCAGGTGCGAGCTTCTCCAGGGCGCTGTGGATCAGGATGGTGTACTTGCCCTCGGCCAGATCTTCGCCCACCGGTTTGCCCACCGTGTCGACATCGCCAAACATCCCCAGGAGATCGTCTTGCAGCTGAAAAGCCTCGCCGAGCCGAGCCCCGTATCGCGTCAGGGCATCGAGAGTGTCCCCCGAAGCACCGGCCAGTAGCGCCCCCAGCTGCACCGGGCGTTCGACGCTGTAGCGGCCCGACTTCATTTGAAGGATCCGAAGTAGCTCCTCCTCGGTCAGATTGCCGCGGTACCCGGCCGTCATCTCCAGATACTGCCCGACAATCACTTCCTGGCACATGGTCGAGAAACACTTCCGCACGTCGGGTCTCACCGCCTCCGACATCTCAGAGGAGGAATAGAGCTCTACGGCGTACGACTCTGCCAGATCGCCCAGCAAGATACCTACAGAAGTACCGAAGTGAGTCGAGTCCCCCTGCCACCCACGGTCGCGGTGGAGGTCGCTGAAGAGCACGTGTACGGCCGGCTCTCCACGCCGCGTCTCGGCGTGATCCATGATGTCGTCATGTACCAGAAGGTAGGTGTGAAGGAGCTCTACGGCCATGGCTACCGGCATGACGACCGGCTCCGAGTCGCCGCCACAAGCCCTGTAGCTGTAGTAGACGAGGGCGGGACGCAGACGCTTCCCATCGCGCAGCAGGAACTCCGAGAGCACCCCGGTCAGCTCGTCGGCTTCCGCGAGCTCGGCTCGCATGGCCTGGCGCTTGGCCTCGACCCAGGCCATGAGATCGGCTTCGAGCCGGTCTCGAAACGAAACCAGAAGGCCACCAAAATCGGTGCCGGCCTCTCGTGTTGCCTGCCTGCGGCCTGCCTCTTCGACACTCATCGTTCCACTCATCGGCCTGTCCGAGCTCTTGATGGGGGGTAGGTTTGAGTCGTTATCTTATCGCTTACCCGACCCGGTGGAAACCGCGGCTCGCAACATTGGCGACACGCAGGCCAATCCGTTGGGTAGGCCCGCGATTCACCTGGATGGGTCGGAGGCGGCCGCCTCCGGCTCCCTCTCCACAGGAGCGTGAAAGGGCAGAATGGCGCGGTCGAATCGGACAGCCTCTGGCGCTTGCCAGTCCTCTACGTCGCTGAACAAGAAGCCGAGGGTGGCCTCCCGATTGAGCGCACCATGAGTCCATCGCAATCTACCCTTGCCCACCTTGGCCATGAAGGCGGTTCGAGGGGCACCGTACATGTACCCCCTACTCGCCGAACAGATCACCGAGGCCGGGTTCGTAACCACCTCGAAGGCACGAGCGACGCGATAGAAGGGGTCAGGATTCTCGGCCTCGGCGGAGGCCTCGAAGATGGCTTCGTCCGGTAACCATCCGTCTCGCACCAGTCCCGCGCTCTTCATCTCCTCGACCTCATCCAGAAAGTCCAGCGGGTCGCCGTGATGGGGCTCGTAGGACCACCAGAGCTCGCCATCCCTCACCTGCTGGCGGAAAGTGGCGCTTCCCCGGTGACTCTCGACCCTCCAGCCCTCCTCCAACTCGTAGGCACAGAGGTCTACACCCTCGACTCCCGCCAAGATCTCTGCCACCGGTCCCTTGTTCTCCACTTCGGTGTAGGCCTCGAAATTGGAAACCAGGCCGAAGGGAGTGAGCACCACTACCCGCGGGCCTTCCAAGCGCTTCTTGACTCGGTACCCGGATTGCTGGAGAGCCTTCTTGGCCGGCTTGAAGAGGTTGATCAGAGGCTCGCCGCCATCCATGCCGTGGTCGGAGAAGACGACCACATCGAACGGACGATCGGGCGAGGCCCGGCGCGCATCCAGAATCATCTCGTCCAGCGCGTGGAAGAACTCCTTGATCGCTTCTGGACTGAGCACGTGACCCGCGATATCCGTCGCCGCGGAGTAGATCCAGAACTCGTCCTTGTCCGATTGGACAAAATCATCCATGGCATTGCGCAGGCGCTTGATTCCCGACTTGACCGGCTTCACAGCCTCGATGGCGCTGCCCGCAATGCCCTTACGTCCCCAATCGAAGAAGTCGCGCCAGGGGAACTCGATGCGGCCGTAGCTCACGGCACCTCCACCCCTGACCTTTCGCTCCTGCCAGTCGAAGAATCGGGCTTCGTAGCCTGGCGACCGCTTCAGGCCGATCGGCCCGAGGATGCCGGGCACGGCCGCGCTCGTGGACGACGGGAAGGTGCTGACCAGGCGCGTTGGCCCCTTGAAACCCTGGAAGAGTGCCTCGTCGCCCAAGGCCGGATCCATGACGTCGGCCGCCACCTGGAAAGGAACCGCATCCAGGGTTATGAAGAGCCTTCTCTTCGGCGGCTCGTCGCCTGCAGCAAGCGTCACCACCGAAGCCGCCAACAGCAGGTAAAGGACGATCGTCCTCGAACCGGTGGGTTTGAGCCAGGTCGTCAGATATCTCACGGTTTCAGAATCCCTTCGACCGCGTGGGCCATCGACACCGAGCATTCTCTCAAACGAGTGCGCAGACTCTTCAAGGGTCCAACCAGTTGGGGATGGAAGATCAGATGCCGCGCCACTTTGCCTCGATTGATGCTCCCGTCCGGGCGGCGAAACTCATTGAAATCGAGCGGCAGGCTTTCACTGGCGGCGTCGCTGACCGCACGCAGGACGACATAGGGGATACCCTTGCCCGCCG
>JAUWSP010000529.1 GCA_030610025.1 Acidobacteriota bacterium
ACGAGGAGTACCTGGAAGCCTTCGATATAGCAGTCGAACAAGGCTTGCACCGCTTCGATCACCGTCCCTACTTGTGAACCAACTGCCGCCCCTCCATCGGAGATCAGCAGCGCGTCTGCCGACCTGCTTCTAGGGAAGGTCGCGGTAAACGCCGCTGCGGTGGGCGATGTCGAGGATGAGGAGGGTCGAGCCGCCAGCTTCGACTCGGTAGATGATGCGTACTGGCCCGACCCGGAGGGAGCGATGACCTTCGAGGGGCCCGACCAGGGGCTTCCCGAGACTCGGCTGGGCCACCAAGCGATCGGGAGATCGATCGACTCGTTCGAAGAGGCGTCGATCGGAGCGGTAGAGCCGTTTGTAGTGCCGCTGAGCGTGGCTCGAGAGCCTAACGTTTGCCAAGCTCGAGCCCTTGGCGCAAATCCTCGAGCGAGTGCCCACCGCCACCAGCAATCTCCTCGTCGGCCTCCGTCAGTCGCAGGACTTGCCCCTTGTCCGAGAGAATCTCGAGGGTCTCGAGCAGCCCTTCGAATTCGTCGGCAGAGAGCAGCACGGCCTCGGCCCGACCATGTCGGGTGATCACGAAGCGGTCGAAGTGCTCGTGGGCGCGGGCCAGCAGCTCGGAGAGTCTGGGCCTGAGTTCAGTGAGAGAGATGGTTTCTGTCGCCATGGTCTGTCGAGAAGTGTACATGATTATGTAAAGATTGTACTGAGGGAGTGCCTGATCGCTTACAGCCCCAAGTATCCATGACGGAATGACCGCCCTGAATCTGGCAGTAGATTCCGCGGCGACGGATTGTGTGGCGAATAGGGACCTGCAACCTCATAGGGTCGATGCCGTACCATGGGCAAGACTGAAGAAACCGTCTCGGTCTACCGGGGGATCCGATGATCCAGCGATATTTGCTTCGTGGAGTACGGGCGTCGCTGCCCTTGCTTGCACTGTGCGGTGTCCTGGCAAGCGCGGTGACTGCGAACGCGTCCTCCTCTTCACATGAAAGTGCGTCGAACGATCTAGGCGAAGCGATTGCCGAGGCACTGTTGGGCTGGCTGCCGGATCAACTCGAGGCGTTGGGCGTTCCAGGCGCCGCCGTGGCAGTCATCGGCAACCGAGAAATTGTCCGGCAGGAGGTCTATGGAGTCACTGGTGGTCCAGGGTCATCGCCGATCACGCCAGAGACGATCTTCTGCGTTCGGTCCATTTCCAAGAGCCTGACGGCGCTGGCCGTGCTGATGGCCGTGCAGGACGGCTTGGTGGATCTGGATACCCCGATCTCGGAGTATCTCCCCGATCTCAGGCTTCGCAGCCGGTTCGACGAGCACCCTGAAGATCTCATGACCTTGCGTCACATGCTGTCGCACTGGGCTGGATTCACCCATGATCCACCGGTGGGCATCGACCTCGATCAGCCCGGCTATTTCGAGCGCTACATCGAGAGAGTGTCCGAGACCTGGTTGCGATTCCCTGTCGGCTATCGGCTCGAGTATTCCAACTACGGCTTGGACCTGGCTGGATACATCCTCCAGACTCGTTCCGGCAAGCCCTTGGCCAGGTATCTTCAGGAGAAAGTCCTCGGACCCATTGGCATGGTCGACAGCTCCTTCGATCTGGTGAGCGTCGAGGGCGCGACAGACCGGGCGGTTGGGCATGACGGCCAGGGTCACGCGGTTCCGATTCGCTTCCCCGAAATCGCCGCAGCGGGGCTCTACTCGAGCATTCGGGACATGTCCAGGTACGCGCAGTTCCACTTGAATGACGGTGTCGTCAACGGTCGCAGGTTGCTGCGCGAGGATTTGATGGAGCAGGCTCACTCGATCCAATTCGCGCGCCCCGGCCAGAGAACTGGCTACTGCTTCGGGCTCTGGCGGGAGCCGGTCGGCAATACCTTCAGCCTGTACCACGAAGGCGGAGGTCGGGGCTTTGGGAGCCACATGATTCTCTATCCCGAGCTTGGACTCGGTGTGGTGGCCCTGACGAACAAGGAGTATCAGGGCCTGACCGGCTTTGCCGGCCGGGTCATCATGAACGGCCCGATCATCAACCGGTATGGCCCAACTCCGATTGCCGATGCGGGCCTGGATCGGATGGAGCGGCTCGACATCGAGGATCCACGCCTGAAGCCGCTCCTTGGACGCTACGGTGATTCGCCGGGAGTTGTGATCGGATTCGAGAGCGGGGTGCTCGGCCTCCGCTCGAGTGAGACATCGTTTCTCCCCTTGACCTTCTATGAAGAAGGGGGAGAGTTGGTGGGCATGTACGGCTCGACCATGGAGACTCGCTTCCTCCCTTCTCTTGGGAGTCGCCCCGGTTCGATGATGACCCTCAGCAGGACGGTCAGCAACAGCAACTCCCATTATCTCGACTACAACGACTCGCCCCTGGATCCACCCGGGCCTGCGAGGCCCGAGTGGCAAGCATACGTCGGCGAGTACGAAGTGCTCTGGGAGGATGAGCCGGGCTCCACAGCCACTGTCGAAGTCAGAAACGGCTATCTCTATTTTCGGGATGGAAAGTGCGAGGAGCACGAGCCTGGCTTGTTCTTTCTCTACGACGGCCAGTCCCTCGACTTCCGGAGCTCTCCTCCGACTTTCTCGTATCAGGAAATCAAGAAGCAAGAGTGCCGCACTGAGCCTTGAATCCGCCTTCGGAGAGGAGTAGCGTCATAGATCTCCACGACGAAGGAAGGAGTTGTTCTGATGCAGTCCCTGGACCCGCGCCTGCCGATGGCGAAAACGCCACTCGGCTCCCTGAGGAAGCTACCGTCCCCGAAGTCGAACGCCGCCGCGCCCTTCTATGAGCGTCCCTGGAGGTTGAAGCTCGAGGTACCCTCGGACCCAGCCGAGTGCGGCTGCCTCGAGCGCTGCCAGTCGGAGCTCATGCACCTGCTGAGAGCACTCGAGTCCTACAGGGTCGAACCCT
>JAUWSP010000297.1 GCA_030610025.1 Acidobacteriota bacterium
CCGATCATGAATTGGATCGCTGGCAGTTCTTCTGATGCAAGGTTGCAGCTGATTCTACAGCTCTCGGCCCACTCCTGGCCCCTCGACCACAACTCACCCCCACTCTCGGCATTGACCACACCAATCCCCCCTGCCCGAGAAGCCCCGTCACTTCGTTTTCAGCTGCTGTGGCCTGTTGTCAATTGTAGAAGGCTCGATGTCCTGAAGGCTGGCGACCGCTCGCTCGGTTCTTTGGAGCCTGCCTGTCGTCAGCTACACTGCATACGAGAGCCTGCACCTCCGAGTGCGATTTCCACCTTCGCAGCCTCGGAGCTCTTTTTCCCGCTAACGGTGCTGGAGGGCATCCGATGAAGATCATTCCCTGGCTGTTCATCCTGAGTTCCCTGATGCTCGGCGTCGTCGGTGCACAGCCGGCGCCACAAATAGAGGCACTCCACGAGGCGGCCTATGCCGGAAATTTGGAAGCAGTGAAGCGCCTCCTCGAGGAGGGTATCGCTGTCGACGTCCTGGATCCCGAGGGCCGCACGCCTCTTATGTGGGCCAGCTTCAACGGCCACACCGCGGTGGATGCTCTCCTGCTGGAGAATGGAGCTGCCATCAACACCCGCGAGAGGAACGGACGCACAGCGCTGATGTACGCCTCCAGCGGTCCATTCGCTGGGACGGTGGGGCTCCTGCTCGAGAAGGGGGCTGATGTAAACCTCCAAGGCACCGCCGAGGGCTTCACGGCGCTGATGACGGCTGCCGCGGAGGGACAGGTGGAGGTCGTCCGTGTCCTCCTGGCGTACGGAGCCGATCCAGATCTGGAGGATGTGGACGGCGATACCGCTGAGAGCTTTGCGATGCAGAACGGCCACTCTCAGGTCGTTGCCGCGCTCCGCACTCCCCCACCACCCGTGGAAAAGCCCTGATTCGCTGGCATGCTGACTAAACTGGCATGCTGACCAAGAAGAAGCTCGCGCAGGGCGTGGCTGATCTCGCCTCGCGCGATGAGGATCTGGCTGCGGTGCTCGACAAGCATGGCCCTCCACCCTTGTGGAGTCGCAAGCCCGGATTCCCGACTCTGGTGCAGATCATTCTCGAGCAGCAGGTCTCGCTGGCGTCTGCGAAAGCCGCCTTCGAGAAGTTGAAGAACGCCCTTGAAGAGGTGACGCCCGAGGGGCTACTGGGTCTGGATGATGGGGAGCTGAAGACCATTGGGTTCAGTCGCCAGAAAGCCCGTTACTGCCGGGGTCTGTCCCAAGCCGTCGTGGATGGTGAGCTTGATATAGAGGGACTATCGCGATTGTCCGATGCCGAGGCCAAGAAGGCTCTGACTAGCCTGGTGGGAATCGGTCGATGGACCGCAGACATCTATCTTCTGATGGCCCTACGCCGACCCGATATCTGGCCCAAGGGAGACCTGGCTCTCGCCAAGGCTGCGCAACAGGTCAAGGGTCTCGAGGAGCTTCCCGACCAGGACCAACTCGAAGAGCTGGCTGAATTCTGGAAACCCTGGCGAGCGGTGGCAGCCCGGGTCCTGTGGCTTCACTATCTCTCCCGTGACTAGGACGTCACCAACCCCACCTTCCCCGCCATTCCTTGAACTCATTTCGTAGGGGAGGGGCCTGCCTCCTCCAGCGGGCGGCCGCAAGAGCCGCCCCAACATCAAGCGACGACTCAATGCTCGTGGGCCCTTCTTCAGAGGATTCTCGGATGATCAGCGGACCGGTTGCAGATAGGGGCCCTGGACCTGTCCTCTATACCATGTTCCAAGGCTCGTCCGTGCTGCCGAGAAAGCTGGCCAGGCGCAACTCGCTCTCGGCGGCCATCGCCGGTGAGGTATGCCGATGGGCGATCGCCCAGACGATCAGCAGCAGTTCGTAGGCGCGGCACAGGATCTCGGTGCCTTCCCACTTCAGGGGATCGGCACCGTAGGCGTCCAGAAAAGACCTACAGACGTCTTCCGACTGTCCGTACCGGCGCACTCCGACGAGGTGCGGCACCAAATCCCACGTCGCGGGCCCGCGACCCGCCTCCTCGAGATCCAAGAGCGTCGGTCCTGCGGGGGTCACGACAACGTTGTCATGGTGAAAGTCACCGTGGAGGAGAACCGTCCCCAGCGGATCACCGGAGATCGTCTCGCCCCATAACCGCTCGAGCCAGTCGAGCTCTCCCCACAGCTCCCCGACCTCCTCACCAATCGGCGTCGTGCCAAGCCGAGGCAGCCACCCGCGGATCAAGGAAAGCGGATCGATGTCTGAAATCTCCTCGGGGAGAATCCCCGCCGTTGCCTCATGCAAGCGCCTCGCGAGCCGGCCGAGAATGGCAGCGTCGGGCCGTCGCTCGAGGATAACCACGGCTTCCCACAACGTGACGGCTCCGTCGCCGTAGATCAGGGGTTGTCGGTCCGGAAGCACAAGGCGAGCGATAGGCAGCTTCCGTGATTGCAGAAACATGGCCACACATACCTGATGCTGGGCAATGGCGATCCGATCCCGAGACTCCACCCGTGCCATCACGCCCGCAGCTGGTAGCTCGACGTGCACCGACGCGACATGACGGTGAATCGAGGCACCGGCGGGGTTCAGACCCAAATCACGCGCTGCGGTAGCAGCCAACTCTACGGCCCGATCAACCAGCATCACATCGTTCATGGCGACGAATCGAGTGCCTCCAGAATATCCCTGATCCCCTGTCCCTTCGCCACTCATGCTCCTCTCCCTCAGGAGAGCGCCAAGCAACGCACCGCTCGGTCTCGCACAAGGAGATCGACAGGCGGATCACCTTGGTGCCTCAGATGCTCTCACCCTACAGTAGGGACCGTGTTTGCACACCACCTGCCTGGGTGGGGGTGTCGTGGTCCACGGACGGTCCACCCCGAGTGGACGCGTCGGGAGGATTCGGGTTACTGTAGGCCGACTCAGCTATTGACAGTGATGTCGGTATTGCGCGCCCCCAAGGGGGCCAGGGTGTTCCTTGCTCGAGCAAGGTGGCTACCCTCCACCGCCGTGTGCACTGTTGGCACCTGGCGAGAGAGCAATGTCTATCCCTGACTTTTCCATTCCAATCCAACAAGGAGAATCACCATGGCCGTGAAGATCGACAACTTGGACGAAGCGAAACTCGAAGAGCTCCAGGGGAAGATCATCGGCGACGTGGCCGGTTCCATGGGTCTTCTGCTGGCCTACATGGGCGATCGTCTCGATCTGTACAGCGCGCTGGTCGAGATCAGTCCGGCCACCAGTCAGGAGCTCGCTTCGAGCACCGGACTGAGCGAGCGCTACCTGCTGGAGTGGCTCTCGGCCAATACCGCTGGCGGCTACATCGACTATGACCCCGCGTCGCAGAAGTTCTCGATGACGCCCGAACAGGCGGTGATCTTCGCCGCCGAAGGACACCCCCATTGCATGCAGGGGTTCTTTCAGGCCGTGATGTCGGCCTACATCGACGAGCCCAAGGCGACGGAGGTCTTCCGCAGTGGTGCAGGTTTTCCCTGGGCCGATCACAACCCCTGTCTGTTCTGCGGAACCGAGCGCTTCTTCCGGCCGCTGTACGCCGCAAACCTGGTCGACTCATGGGTCCCGGCGCTCAACGGCGTTCAGGAGAAGCTCGAGGCAGGCGCCAAGGTTGCCGACATCGGCTGCGGCCACGGCTCCTCGACGATCATCATGGCCCAGTCCTTCCCGAACTCGACCTTCCACGGCTTCGATTTCCACGAGCCTTCGATCGAGCACGCCCGCGAGCGCGCCCGTGCGGCCGGTGTCGCTCGCAATACGATCTTCGAGGTCGTGACCGCCAAGGAGTATCCGGGGAAGGACTACGACCTGGTCGCGATCTTCGATGCGCTGCACGACATGGGCGATCCGGTCGGGGCCTGTGCCCACATCGCGAGCACGCTGGCCGACGACGGTACCTTGATGCTGGTAGAACCGTTCGCGGGGGACTCCCTGGAAGAGAACCTGCACCCGTTGGGGCAGGCCTATTACTCGTTCTCGGCCATTATCTGTGTGCCGGCTTCGAAAGCGCAGGAGGTCGGGCTGGCGCTGGGAGCGCAGGCGGGGCAAAAGCGTCTGACCGAGGTGCTCAACGAGGGTGGGTTCAGCCAGGTTCGGCGGGCGACGGAGACACCGACGAACATCGTGCTCGAAGCGCGGCTGTGAGCGGATCGGCGTTCATTGGACAAGAGGCCTTGGGATCGGGGGCACATCCCAGTTCTGCAATAGTCAACCGATCCAATTCAAGGGAGGTGGAATGAGTTTGAAGAGCAAGGGCTTATCGCTGGCGACTGCTGTAACCGTACTCGGGGCGCTTTCCTGCGGGCCCTCGGATCCTGATGTGCCGGCTGAGACGCCGGCGGAGACGGCAGCGGAGACCTCAGCCGACACCGGCATTGTCGAGGTCATGGTGGAGGACTACTCGTTCCTGGCACCACCGACAATGCGCTCCGGATGGACCACCTTCAGGATGACCAACAAGGGCGAGCAGCCTCACTTCATGCTCCTCTACCGCTTGCCCGAAGGCACGACCTTCGGCGACTA
>JAUWSP010000034.1 GCA_030610025.1 Acidobacteriota bacterium
GGATAGCGGTCTGTCTGAGCTGGTTCGTGAGGCGGTCGAGGAATGGCTGGATCGAGAGATCAACGGCGCCGGACTGATGTCCATGCATGGCTAGGATCCGGGCGGGTATCTGGTTCCCTCCGCCCACCCATAACTAATTAGACGGTCGGCATGTCGTGCCGACTTCGGACGTACCGTCACGGTGCCATCCGCAGGTGGCGAGCCCCACAGTTCTCGCAGGCGGCTGGCCTAGACGGTCGCCTGTCGGATCTCTCGCTTGAGCCGATGGATCTGTCGGCGGACCTTCTTCAACTCCTGGTGATCGTGGGCTTCGAGGGCCGCCTGACGCTGCAGCTTGAGCTCTCGGATCTCCAACTTGATCTTCGACTTGTCCAGGCCCACGACGTGATGGGCGACGTGAGCTTCTATTCCGAGAGACTCGCAGAGGGCCTTCAGTAGATCCTCTTTGTGCATGCTGGAGTAGCCACGTAGCGCTTCGTTGTCCATCTCTTTGGCGACGTCGCGCAAGTCGGCCACGGTCATCGAGTGCAGCTCTTCGTAAGTGTGGGTCATAGCCCTCCTCGTTCAATTCGGTTCGTTGGCTATTCTACTGTCCCGTGCGGTTGTTTCCCTATGATTGCGTCGGCGCGCCTTGCCAGCAAAGTCAAGACCACCCCGATCGAGGCAGCGAACCTACCGCACGGGACACTAGCCTGTCGATAGGCGCCTGGCCGAGGTCTCGAATCAAGACCCGCGGAGTGGCGGGCTCGTGATAATCTCGACCCAGGTGAAGACGGTCGATTGGGCAGCCTCGGCCCAGACGTTTTGGCCAGGTTTGCTGGATCCTACAGAAGTTTCATCGATTCCAAGAGAGCGAGGGCAGCCATGCGGCCCGTATACGCTGTTTCCGGTGGGGTAAGCAAGTTTGCCAAGGCCCGCCCGGAGAAGACCTTCCAGGCAATCGTCAAGGAAGCCTACGACTACGCGATCGAGGATCTGGGTCTGGAGTTCCGTCAGTTCACGGAGCTGGTGGATGGTTCGGTCGCGAGCTATTTCTCCGATCACTTCACTCGCCAGCTCATGGCAGGGATCATGGCTCAAGACTACCTCGGTCTCTGCCCCAAGCCCAGTCATCGAGTCGTGGGGGGTGGTGCGACAGGGGGAATCTGTTTCCAGGAGGGCTGGAAGAACGTTGCCAGTGGACTGATGGACATCTGCGTTGCCTATGGCTTCGAGACCATGAGCCATGTCAATACCTGGAAGGGTAACGAGTTCATCGCACTGGCCTCGGATGTCAGTTTCGACTATCCAGTGGGCGGCTTCTACTCGGGCTACTACGCCATGATGGTGACCCGGCACATGAAGGAGTTCGGCACCACGGTCGAGCAGCTGGCTACCGTCTCGGTCAAGAATCACATCAACGCGTACCACAACCCCTACGCTCAGAAGAGAAACCGGTACACCATCGAGGATGTGCGGCAGGCTCCGATGGTGGCCTGGCCCCTGACTCGTCTCGACATCTGCGTCATGAGTGATGGAGCCGCAGCCGTGATCCTGTGTTCAGAAGCGGGTCTCGAGAAGCTCGAAGCTGCGAGTGGAAAGAAGGTACCGAGGGTGCGAGTCACGGGTATCGGACGGGGTACCGACGCGATGCGAATGGCGGATCGCCCGCATCAGACTCTGGAAGAGTTTCTGAAGCACAACGCATTGCCGCACGAGGCCAACAATCAGGCGACCTTGAAGTACTACGAGGATCTCTGGGGAAGAGGGTTTCGCTATCCGGGCATACACTCGTTTCGGGCCGGTCGCATGGCATCCAAGAAGGCCTACGAGCATTCGGGTATTACCGATCCCAAGTTGGAGCTCGATTTCGTCGAGCTTCACGACGCCTATACCTCATCGGAGATTCAGACCTATGAGGACATGGGCCTCTGTCGCTATGGAGAGGGAGGCCCCTTCGCCACTGCCGGTACGACGTTCGTGCCCGGGGTCGAGTATGGCCTGGACCTCGTCGAGAGCCCGGTCTGTCCGGTCAATCCATCCGGTGGGCTCATTGCTTGCGGCCACCCGGTTGGAGCCACGGGTCTGATGCAGGCGGTCTTCGCCATGTGGCAGCTGCAGGGCACTGTCGAACAGCACTTCGGAGACTCCACCTTGCAGCTGGAGGGTGCCCGCCGAGGGGCCATTCACAGCCACGCAGGTACCGGAACCTACGTCACCGTCAGTATTCTGGAGGCCGAGGACTAGATCATGAGCGAATCCAAGAAGCTCCCAGACAAGATCCAAGAGAGCGACGATGGGCAAATCTTGTTCAGTGTGCCGTTTCCTGCAGATCTGAATGCAGAGGCGCTGCAAGCACTGAAAGGAATGCAACCGATCATCATCAAGCAACCCTATTCCATCGACTACATCCATTCCTATGGTCAGGATTCTCCATTCTTCGCGGGCCTCGCCAGTCGAGTCCTGCTGGGCTGCAGAGACCTCGAGACCGGCTACACCTACGCCAATCCACGTGCCCATGACATGTACAGTGGCCAGCCCACGGAATGGGTGCAACTTCCCGAGCAAGGCAGAGTTCATGCCTTTACCGTTTGTCATTTCGGATCCGAGGAGTTCCTGCCTCAGACTCCGTTCGTGTTGGTGCTCGTGGAGTTCGACGGTACCGATACGCTACTGCTCTCCAGGCTCGTGGGATTGAGTCCCGATGAGGCGTCCCTCGAGTGGATCGGCATGCCGATAAGGGCCCGATTCCTCCGGAATAGCAAATTCAAGCCCACCGACATCTATTTCACTCCTTTGGAATAGCGCTCTCGGGAGAGCCGAGATTCGCCGGCTCGGGCGGATCCCATCGTGATCCTCGAAAGAGGATAAAATGCAGGTTCGACCCCGTCAGTAGAGAGGATTGGGTAGGGCATCCAGGATGGCGTCAAAGCGGAAACAGAAGAGAACTCCACGGCGATTCAACGTTCGCTTCAGGAAGATGGGGGAGGAGGACTTCGCTGTCGGCTATACCAAGAACGTCTCGGTCGGGGGATTGTTCATCGGTACGATTCGGCCGCTGCCTCCAGGCACGGAGATCCTGGTCGAAATCAAGGAAGCGGATCAGCTTCGGAGACGTCCGGCTGCAGTTGTCCACGCGGCTCGCGTGTCGCCGTTGCTGGCCAGCGTACGAACTTCCGGCATGGGAGTGCGTTTTCTGGATCTGTTGGAGGCCGCGGAATCGGGCCCAGAGACTGGCAAGTCCGACAGGGAGACGACTGTCGAGTCGGGAAAGCAGGAAGAGACAGAGGCGCTCGACACCGCCGTCCCTTCAGACCTGGAGGTCGATCTTTCGAATGTCGAGCGATTTCGTGATGCCTTCCGGCGGGATATCCAGTACGGCCTGATCTTCGTTCAGAGCCCGAGCCCTTTGGAGATTGGTCAGCAGGTGCAGGTCAGAATTCTGATACCGGCAGGTGGAGACAGGGTCGCCCTGGATGCCAGAGTCGATAGAGAGACCATCTGCCGGAGTGAGGCCTACGGCGAGCTGGGGGCGGCGGGCTTCATGCTGGTTTTCGTAGAGGCAGATGGCGCAGTGCGGCAGTTGAGAGCGTTCCTCTGAGCCTTGATTCAGCTTGGGGCGCGGTGGAAATGGGACTGCAGGCTTTCCTGCCGTTGTGGAAAATTCCGACGACTTTCACGCCACTTTTTTGCCACAATAGGGCAGAAAAGAGGCGCCTGACCGGTCGGAGCTGCGCCGATAGCGTTGTTTTCGATGGCACGAATCGTGCTCTATACCCATTCGGGCTCCGTAGTCAGGTCCCCTAAATCGGAGACGCGGTTGAAATAGACAGGCTTCCAGGTTCGAGGTCACGACCATGGACACGACAGACCTATTGATGAAGGACGACCAGGGCAGGGTGATTCGCGTCGTCGGCAAGGAGCGCGAGGGTGACGCTCCGTTGGTCGGGGCTTATCGCATCGTCGTCAGCTCACCTGAGATTCTCATCTTGCAAAGGATGACCGAGGACTCCGCCTGTCAGCCCCATGGGCACGTGTTGATGGCCGGCGAGATCGTGAGCCACACGACCGTGCTCGACATCATCAACGTGATTTCGGCCTCGCGCTGGGCCGGCAACCTCCATATCTATGGGCGTGACTCTCATCGGGTCCTGTCGTTCGACAAAGGGGCCTTGCAGCACGCGTCGAGTGACCATCCCGATGACCGGCTGAACAAGGTGCTGGTACGGATGGGGATCCTGACCGCTTCGCAGGTGGAATCGGTCATGCGGGATCTCGAACCTCCAATGCGCCTGGGCAAGCTACTCGTGGAACGCGGATATATCTCCCGGCAGCAGCTGTTCGATCTGTTGAACAAGCAGACAGAGGAGATCTTCTTTTCTGCCATTCTCGAGACCGAGGGGAGTTATCTCTTCATCGTCGGTGACGTCAGCCAGATTCAGCCCAGCACCATCGCTCACATTCCTGTGCAGGAGCTGTTGTTGAGGGGGGCCGAGCGACTGGACAGCCTGAAGCAGTTCGAGACCCTGGTGCCGGACATCGAGCTCTGTCCGGAACTACAGGCCGGTGTCGAAGTGACCCAGCTCGACCCGAAGACTCGACTCGTCCTGGCACTGAGCAATGGACAGCGTTCTTTGCGGGAGATTGCCAGCGAAACCTGGCTGGGCAAGTTCGAGACGATGAAGATCACCAAGGAGTTGGTACGAAAGGGGCATGTCCGTCTCAAGCCGAGGACCCCATCGACCCAAGAGGAGGCGAGACGCCTGATCGGAACCTTCGACGAGCTGCTGCGGTACATCTTCAGTATCGTCGAGCAGCATGGAAGTGTCGTTCAAACTCGGGAAGAGATCAACCGTTGGCTCGACCGCGGTGGGCGGTTCGACCTGCTACCCTACGGCATCAACGAGGATGGCTCCATAGAGTTGGACCCGAAAGAGCTGATGAGCCAGGTCGGCAATGATCAGCAGTTGGTCAAGACGATTCGGGACACACTGTATGAATTGACTTCATTCGCTCTCTTTGCGGCCTCTCTCTCGATGCCGGCAGAAGAGGAGCTGAAGCTCTCACAGGACGTCTATCGACGACTGCACTCCCTCGATTTCTAGAATCAGGCCCCGGCCTGGGAGTCTCCGAGATCTCGCGCCCGTGCCTTCTGGCGCAAGATGAGGCTCGAAAGAGACTCTTCCAACAGGCGGCCGGCTCGGCGTAGAAGGTCCAGGTCCTCATTCGCCAGCTCTCCATCACCCGTGTCGGCATAGAGCACCGTGACCATCCGGCGTCCGATCCGGATCGGTATCAGCACGCACTCCTGCTCGAGACCGCCGTTCCAACAGCCGACCAGGTCCTGGTGAAGAGGCATGGCCGGCAGGCTGCCACGAAAGAAGCTGCCCCCTTCCCTCATATGCAGAAACAGTGACGGCTCGTTGAGGCTGAGCTCCAGACTCTGGAGCTTGAGCGGTCTGAGGGTGCGTCCTCGACCCATCCACGCGCGCAGCGTAGTGGCATGGCACCTCAACAGCACGAGCCTTTCGAACATGGGCTCGAGGACATCCAGGAGACCTTCTGCCGCGACATGTACGGAATCAGCTTCCGCTAGAGCTGTGCGGGCGACGGCAAGACGATCCACCGGCCGACCTCGCGCCGGGGCGAGCACGACTTCGGTCGGCCATGGATCTCTGCGTTCGCGACTTCGGACACGCTCGAAGGCGACCCCTGCCTGGAAGCGAGACCGTGCCTGGGCCTCGTCCTGATTGGCGGCATCCTGGGGGCGGCTCCAACGCACGACGCCTTCGACGACCAGAGAGTTGCCTTCTTGCCAGAGCTCGAAGAGGTAGGTGCCTCCAACGCTGAGTGGATGGTGACTCATCACCGACATTCCTCGTCGGCTCAGGTTGACGATGTCCAAATCGCCTTGGAAGGGAGAGGCGGTGATGTGGGGAGCCGGGATTCTGGGGTGCTGCCGCCGCTCATGAGAGCTGTGGCGGTCGGTCGCGGAGCTGGAGCTGACGGTCATGGCCGAATCTTCAGAGTCGTCTGGGTTTCGCCACGCCTAGTCTACACTGACATCTACTCGGGCCGGCCGAGCACCAAGCCATTGTAGACTGGTGCGAGTGACCGATCGTCTTGTCGAGTCTCTTCGCATGGCCTTCGCTCTGTAGACTTCTCACCACGCTCGTCAAGCCGGGCGGCATGGCGTACAATGTCGTGTCCCGGCGACAGCTCAATGCTAGATACTCTGCAATCACAGAAATCGCTACCGCATAGCGACGAGTCTGAGCGAGCGGTCCTCGCAGGAGCCCTGCTGGATCCTGCTCTCCTGCCGACGGTGTCGGGGCGCCTCTTGCCGGACGACTTCTATTCCGAGCGGCATCGAATCCTGTTCAGCTCGATGTTGGATTTGCAGGAGGAAAACGTCGAGATCGACCTCAGGACGCTGCAGGCCAGCCTCGAACAGCAAGATCGGCTGACCGCCGTCGGAGGCGTCGCCTATCTGGCGAGCCTCGATCTGGACCTGCCGGATCTGAGCCGATTGGACGCCTACGTGGAGATCGTCAAGGAACGGTCGATCCGTCGACGTCTTATTCAGGCTTGTGGTGAGATTACCCGGAACTGTCTGGATGGTGGCTTGCAGGCGCAGGAAGCTCTGGGCCGGGCCGAACAGGCGATCCTGGGGCTCGGAGAGGAGGCCGTACAGCAGGGCTTCATTCGCCTCTCCCAGATCTTCCACGAGACGCTCGCCGACCTGGAGGAAAGGCCGGCGAAGGGTTTCCTTGGAGTTCCCACCGGGTATGCGGATCTCGACAACATGACACGGGGTCTGAATCCTGGCAATCTCGTCATCATCGCCGGGCGTCCTGGGATGGGGAAGACCAGTCTGGCTCTCAACATCGCGGAGCACGCCGCGATTCGAGAACAGCGATCGGTCGGCGTTTTCTCTCTCGAGATGAGTCAGGAAGAGTTGGCATTGCGAATCCTCTCCTCGGAAGTGGACGTGCCCTTCGGGCCACTGCGGTCGGGTCATCTGTCCCAGAAGCAGTGGAGCAAGGTGATCCAAGCCGTGAAAACGGTGTCGACTGCTCCGCTGTTCATTGATGACTCGGCGAACCCATCGCTGCTGGAGATCGCCTCCAAGGTCCGCAGGTTGAAGGCTGAGCACGGCCTGGATCTGGTGATCGTCGACTACCTCCAGCTCATGCAGGCCGGAGGGCGATACGAGAGCAGAAATCTCGAGATCGCTGCGATCACCCGGGGCCTCAAGCAGCTGGCCAAGGAAATGAACCTTCCGGTGGTCGCGCTCTCTCAGCTTTCAAGACAGCCGGAGCGTCGTGCCGGCGATCACAGACCCCAATTGGCAGACTTGAGAGAGTCCGGGTCCATCGAGCAGGATGCCGACCTCGTCATGTTCATCTATCGGGACGAGATGTACGACCAGGAATCTCCGGACAAGGGAATCGCCGAGCTGATTCTGGCCAAACACCGAAACGGCCAGACCGGAACCGTCAAGCTGGTCTTCTTGAGTGAGACCACCAAGTTCTGCAACCTGGCGTCTCATGACGCTGGCCCGCCGCCCTTCTAGGCCTCGATCTCCCAGAGCTGGACATCGTCATCTTCGAGCCGGGTTTTTTGGCACGGTGCCCCAGTCCTGTCAGAGGATGGGATCCCGGCCGGTCAGCCTCCGAAAAGCCTCGAGATATCGATCCAGAGTGCCCTGGACAACCTCCGGAGGCAGCTCGGGAGGTAGTGATTCACGATCCCACCCTGAGTCGTCGAGCCAATTCCGCACGTACTGCTTGTCGAACGAGACCGGCTCGACTCCCGGTGTCCAGGTGTCCGACTCCCAGAATCGCGAGGAGTCGGGTGTCAGCACCTCGTCGATCAGGGTGAGTCGACCTTCGAAGTGCCCGAACTCGAACTTCGTGTCGGCCAGAATGAGACCACAGGTTGCGGAGTGCTGGGCGCCCAGGTTGTAGACAGCGAGGGTGATGTCGCGCAGTTGTCGAGCCAGATCGTCACCAACGTCGCTTGCCATGACCTCGTAGGACACATTCTCATCATGGCCGGACTCGGCTTTGGTGGCCGGGGTGAAGATGGGTTCCGGCAGCTCATCGGCACGCTGCAGACCTTCTGGCAGCGAGATCCCGCATACGGACCGACTCTCGGTGTACTCGCGGAATCCGCTGCCAGCCAGGTAGCCCCTGGCTACACACTCGAAAGGTACGACCGCGGCTTTTCGCACCAGGACTGTCCGACCTGCCAAGGTCTCGGCGTGGGCAGCGAGAGTCTTCGGGAAATCCTTCACGTCTACCGCGACGAGATGGTTCGGAACTACATCCTCGAAACGCTCGAACCAGAAGTTGCTCAGTTGCGTGAGGATCTTGCCCTTGCCCGGAATGCCGGGTTGAAGGATGTGGTCGTAGGCGGAAATTCGATCGCAGGCTACGATCATCAGCAGATCGCCGAGATCGTAGACATCGCGAACCTTGCCACGACGGGGTGGCGGCAGATCGGGGATCTCGGTCTTCCATACGGGTCGTGACATGTCGCTTGACTCCCTCTGGTCTTCGTTGTTTTGGTTGGTTCTATCGGAGGGTCTTCGAGGGTCCCCGTGGAGTCCCGAAGTCCCCTTTCAAGCTGTCCAGGAGGCTCCCGGTTGTGAGTTCCTCCTGGTGCGGCAGATCCTTCCAAGGCTCACCGTCGACGACTTCGTAGAGTGGGGCCTTCTCCAAGCCCTTCAAGCTCGCATTGCCGAGCTCGCGTATTCCTGCCAGAAGCTCCTGGTTGCCGACCTCGGCCCTGATTACGAGGTACTCCCGCCTGTCCTCGCGCAGTCGGTAGAGAGGATCGACCATCCCTGAGTTGGATAACTCTGAGATGAACTGCTCGGTTGCGGCAATACCCTCATTGACGAGAGCACCGTGCTTGTCGACGTAACAGTAGAACTGACGGCTCGCCTCCGATTTGTCGATGAGGTCCACGTTCTGTCTTTCCAATGGGGCGAAGAAGCGCTCCACCTCCTGTTGGGGGTAGCCCAGCCCCAGGAGCAACGTCTTGATGTCATCGATCTCGCGAGTGGCTTTGCCGGTCGCGAGCCGAGACAGCTCGACAATGCCATGGCCGAAGAACTCGTACCGATGGGTCTTGCCCTGGCCGCCCTCTTCGATCGGTAACAAGCGATATTCGCCATGGTTCAGGCCGATGCGCATTCCACGATCGAACGGGAAGCCCTCTTCGAGGGCGCGCCTGTAGTAACGCTGGAGCTGAATGGCCATGAAGAGAAGGATGTGGGGATGCCTACCCGAGTAGAGGGCCCCATCGCCGAGGTATTTCTCCAATTGAAGGCGATGCGCGCGCGCCATCTGGTTCACCCTTCGCTGAAAGCGAAAAATGCTCCGATACGATTGGTCCTGGTCCTCGGAGCCCGACCGGCCGAGCACGGAGACGATGGATGAGAAATCGGTGATGTCGTAGATCAGCCCGAATCGACGAACCAGCGGGTCGATGATCCACGAGGTGGAGAAGTCCAGGGGGCGGGTACTGTCAGACAGCGTCAAGGTGCTGCCGGGGCTTGCTCCGGTAGCGACCTTCTGGGCATCACAGGTCAAGCCATCGCGACCGGCATGAATGGGGATCACCAGGCGACGTAGAGCCGTCAGGACCTCGAACTCCTTGAGTTTGTGGAGCAGGCTCTCCCAGATCTCGACCTGCTGAGGACTCAGAAGGGCGCGTTGGTTGTAGGAAGGGTGCTGAGACAGGTATCGGACCCAGCCCGTCTCGCCGATCAGGGCCTGGGCTGAGAGATTGGGACCTTGCCCAACGAGGTTGCGAGCCGCAGCGCTCAGACCCGCGTCCTTCTGGAGCCGTCCCTCCGACCAGCTCTCGAGGAGGGACAATCGGTTGCGAAAGTCCTTGCCGTCGATGCGCAAATGGCCTCGGAAGTAGCTGTCGAGCTCGGAGAGGCCCCGGCTGACATGGTCCTCGGTCAGACTCAATACGTTGTCGCGCATCCGGACCAGCAGGGCCGGGAAGAGCTCACGCTCGTTCTCTTCGGCCTCTTCTGCGACGCGGTGAACGACGTCGAAGGTCAGGGTCAGCACCCGATCCAGGAAACGCTCGAAAGTGCGGTACTTGATGAGATCGCCGTGTGACTTTCCGAGCGTCAGGTCGTGACGCATGGCTCGACGGGGCGAGTCCCTGAAGCATCGCGCAACTGCCGAGGAATGGTAGAGCCAGAAGATGCTGGGCAGCTTTCGGCCAAAGCTCGACCGGACGGTGTTCTCCGTGGCGGTCTCTAGAAGAGCACGATAGTGCTCCCAGGCTTCATCGACGGACTTCTGGTTACCGCGTCGGCGGGTCAGAACCGCGATCTGGCGTGCCTCTTCGGCTTTGACGTAGAAGGCAAGCGCCGCTTCCAAAGCCCTCGTCAGCGGGCTGACGAGAATGGGAAATCCGTGCAGCGGAGTTGCTTCCTCCTGCTCGAGGAAGATCCTCTGAGGGGTTGGAAGCAGACGCTCCGTATTCGGGACGACTTGATGCAGCTCGAAGGGAGTGGCCCGAAAGAAGTTGAAGGGGCCAGGAAAGAGGCGGTGGAAGGAGGTCTTGTCGAGCATATCCAGCGAGCCGTGCGGCTACCCATGGTAGCAGGAGTCCGCGCTGTTCCAATTCTCGATTCCGACGGGGCACCGGCCTGAGCGAGAGCCCTGGCTTGCTAGAATCAGATTGGCCGGAGTTTCGGAAAACGAGCCAGAAGGAGGAAAGACGTGAGACTGCCATCGGTAAAGTTGGCCCTGGATCAGCAGCGTAGTCCCGACCTCGTCATCTTGGGTGCTTTCGAGCGCACCGCCCTCAGTACCGAAGGTCTTCCGAAGCGAATTGCCAATGCCGCACTCCGGTGTTGCGAGGCCCCTGGGTTCAAGGCCGTCAAGGGACAGGTTCAGCGCGCCGAGACAGGTGGCCTTCAGCGAGAGATGGTGGAGGTCTGCGGGCTGGGCAAGAAGACGGCATTCGACGAGCGGAAGCTTCGGAAATGGCTGAATCGCATCGTTGGAGAGGCTGCAGAAGAGGGCAAGAAGCGCATCGCTTTGTTGGCTCCGGATCACCCGGCTGCGAGGGGGCGCGGAGTCATGGCGCTGATCAGTGAGCTGATGCTCACCGGATATCGTTTCGATGAGTACCGTAGGGCTTCACCTTCCAGGAGAGTTCAGGATATTCGACTCCTGCCGCCTCCGGGCGAGCTCCAGACCTACGAACAGACGCTGCCGCTGGCGAAGAAACTGGCCGCGGCGGTTGCCTGGACCCGAGATCTCGGAAATACCCCGCCCAACGTGGCCAATCCCATCTGGATGGTGGAGCAGGCCAGGGATCTGGCCGAGCGTTTCGGAATGGAGATCGAGGTCTTGGGTACCGAGGAGCTCATTGCCAAGGGTATGGGAGGAATCTTGGCAGTAGGCCGTGGGTCCAGCAATTCGCCCCGCCTGGTGCGTCTCGAATGGGGTGAAGAGGGTGAGACCGTGGCACTGGTCGGCAAGGGCGTCACCTTCGATACCGGTGGAATCTCCATCAAGCCTTCCCGTGGCATGGAGGAAATGAAGTACGACAAGTGTGGGGCCTGCACCGCCCTCGGGATCGCTCAGGCGGCCGCCGAACTGAAGATTCCCCTTCGCTTCCGAGTCTACGTTCCTCTAGTGGAGAACATGCCGGATGGTAGGTCGTACCGACCTGGCGACATCATTCGTTGTTACAACGGCAAGACCGTCGAGGTGCTGGACACCGACGCGGAAGGCAGGCTCATCCTGGCCGAC
>JAUWSP010000214.1 GCA_030610025.1 Acidobacteriota bacterium
AGGCATGGCGTAGACGGGCCGAGGGCGTAGTCGTTCAGGCGAGGAGCTTTCGAGCCGAGCTTCGGCGAGCGGCCGCAGAGCAGCGCGTAGAGACCTCGGTTGGTCTGACGCTGTTGCCCGATGAATCGTGTTGCCGTCGGGTGGCCTCGGGCCAACCGGTCGAGGTGCGGCATCTCGATCGAGGACTCGACACCGGACTGCTCAGCGAGCATCGGCAGATAGGCACCGGAAACACCCTCCAGCACCACCACGAGGATGTTCTGGTCGGTCTGGCCGAGATCTGTCCACGGCTCGCCCGACAAGTCGCTGCTCCAGATCTGGGCCAGCTCCTCAGTGACGCCACGGCTCGGTTCCAGCACCGACGGGCGCGACCCTCCTCCGAACGGCAAGTACCGTTGCATCTCCTCGGCCAGGAAATGACTGCGCCTCCAGGCCAGCGTCTGGGGCTCCGAGGGCCACACCCACAGAGCCAGGCAAGCCACTAGCGCAACGACCAGCACAGCGACCACCGCTCGCCCATCGAAGGACTGCTTCAGGATCAGCCAAGTCATGTAGCTGACCACGACGAGCAGTGTCAGGAGAAGAATTGGGCGGGACAGGACCAGGCCGGAGCCCAATAGGAATGTCGGGTCCGCCAGATAACCTGCGTAGGTCAGGCTCAGAGGTGCGTCGAGGGCCAGGACATGCTCGTAGTTGGCATACTGGAGCAAGACCCACACGAAGGTGAGAACCACAGCCGCCCAACGTCGCCACTGGCCTACCAGCAACACCACGAACAGAAAACAGAGCGCAGCCACGAGGTCGGCCGCAAAGCCTCGAAAAAGGGTGGCACCTTGTCCGATACCGAGCTCGCGCACGGCCAGGAAGCGCAGGATCCAGGCCGGTATGATGAGAACTGCGGCAAGAGCCGCAAGTCTCAGACCAGCACCGTGGGATTGGCCGCTACGGGCCTCGATACTCACTCGCCGGATCGTAGCACTCGCCTCAGGGAACCACCGACGTCCAAGCAGAGGTGCCACCCGATTCGAAGCTATCGGCAAACACCCTTCCCAGCATCCATGGTCCGTTCTGCTGGCCCGTCCGCATAGGGCCACCGCGAGCGGTCCCCCAAAGCAAACAATTCATACTCGAGCCAGGCACCGTGAACTGGTCCAGGCCGTGATCAAAGGTCTGCACGAAGACTTCCAACTGACCGTCCCCATCCAGGTCTCCGACCGTTGGAGCAGCCGGTGCACCGTTCCCGTTGCCATTGTGACCCGGGCTCGGCAATGGGATGTCATGCAGTACGGTGCCATCAGAGCCCAGGATCATCAAGTAGCCCGAATCGTGGACGTCCGGGTCGCCATAGGTGGCCAGCAGGATCTCGGGTGACCCATCCTGATTCAGGTCGGCCACAGTCGGCTCGGAGCTGAACAGAATTGCCTTGCCGTGGCGGTAGCTGGTACGCCACAGACGCTGTCCGGAAGCATCGAAGGCATACAAGTACCCGTCATTCAGCGAGACAACGACCTCGGGTCGAGAGTCACCGCTGATACTGACAATGGTTGGTGCCGGAATCCCACGAGGTGGGTACCAACCTTCGACCTGGATGGGGGTATCCCCCCGTGGAAGCTGCTCCCAGCCCGCCTTGCGCCGGGCGGACCGACTCCCGTCACCGTGTGAGCCCTCCATGACCATGACTGCATAAGCCTGGGTCTCGTAGGGCACCTGCATCTCGACGTTGGGTATGCCGATGATCTCGTTCTTGCCGTCTCCATCGAGATCGGCAACCGAGGGCGGCGAGGCCGTCCACTGCAGCCACTCTGCCCAGTCGGGATGAGGCCACTGCCCCGTGTGGAGGTGATAGTGATCATGCTCCACCTGCGGATCGGCCCAACGGATGAACTGACCCCAGGTGAGTCGGTTGCCAGCGTAGTTGGAGTCGCGATTGGTGTAGTAGCCCGAGGCGTCGATGGCAACTCCGTCGAGATCGAACGCCTGGATGTGATGGTTGTCGTAGGTGACCAGGATCTCCAGCTGTCGGTCATCGTCGATATTGCCGATGCCTGGGTTGAGCCCGTAACAGCCGAAGCCGCTGTGGCCTGGGCCGTTACGGTCGGCATCGTTACCTGGCCCGGCAAGGTTGTTGTAGCGAGGCCAGGCCGGATCGTGTCCGCCTGCGGGCTCATAGGAGGTGCCATCCTGACTGAACACGAACACCTGGGCTCCGCCTTGAGAGGTGGGAGACGTCTGGGTGGTCGTAGCAACGACCTCCACCATGCCATCGCCATCGAGATCGGCCGCCGCGAGGCCCCTCACCTCGGGTTGCTCCCCACCCGTAGTGGTATCAGCCGGCCATCCCGCCTTGACCTGCAGATGGGTGCCGTCCCACTCGAGGGCAAGCACTTCGTGGCCCCGCCCCACCACGACCTCGGTGACTCCGTCAAAATCCAGATCGACGACGACGTGAGGTGAATAGACCCTGCCATCGCCGAACTCGGCACGGTGGAGCAGAGTGCCGGCGCTCGAGAAGACGTAGGTGTCGTAGTAGGCAGCGATGAGCTCATTGGAGCCATCGCCATCGAGGTCGTAGACCACCGGGGAGGCATACCAACTCGTTTGGCCACTCAAGTTCCTGACGAAGACGGGAGCTTGCACCGGGCCCGTACTGGTGCCGAGCCCGCAGGTCGGCGCCTCGCCTCGCCCGGGCATCGACGAGAGGATGAACGCCAACATGAAGGCCACCGACGAAACATGGCCCCGAGGAAGGTGCCACCCGCTTTTTCTACATTCGCCCATTGCCCTATCCACAGTCGCTGCACCTCAGGGGTTCGAGCCGGACCAATTCGAAGTGTTGCCAAGTTCGAACCCGTCTGCGAACAGCAGAGCTGGCCCAGGACGCGGACCGTAGTCCGGTAAGGGCTCACCGAGCTCGAAAGCTCCCATATCGGGAAGGCCCTGGAGGGCGAAGGCGTCGTTCAGGTTGGCGATCTCTTCGCCAGCGTCCACTTCGGGGGCGCCTGGTAAGAGTCGGAGATCACGGCTCCCGGGAATCGCCTGCGAGTCCCAGGTTACGGGTAACGTGGCATCCACCACGTCATCGAAAGTAGCCTCGACTCCATGGGGTTCTACTCCGATCGTCTGGAGATCCGACAGCCTGCTGTAACGCACGTTGTCCCATTTGAAATAGGGGTCGCTGGGTGAGCCGACAGCTCGTGTTGTGCCCCAACCGTTGTAGTCGAAATCCCTATAGCCCTCGTCGGCGACAGTCGTGAACTCGAACGCGTAACGGGTTCCGAGAAAGAGGTTGTTGCGAAAGACCGCGTTGCGCCACATGGCCCCGTTGTCACCGTGCCCATCGCCGTGTTTGGCACTGGTGTTATGAACGACGATGAAGCCGGTGGTGTCGTTGTGCATCTTCACGGGGACGCTTTCGAGATTGAAAAGCTCGTTGCGAAAGATGTATGCCGGGCCCCCGCGGATGGGTTGCACGCTGATTCCCATGCGGGCGTTCATCACCCGATTGCTCCAAACCCGGACGTTGGCCTGGTTGTAGTCGATCTCGATGCCGTCGTCGACACAGAAGGCGGCATCGTTACCAAAGACGTCGTTACCGTAGGAAGGACCCGTGAACGGCTGCAGGGAGACACAGTCCCCGAAATTGCGGACCTTGTTGTGACAGACCACGTTCCCGTAGCCTCGGAGATCGATCCCTCGCTCCGAAGGAATACCCACTCCGGGCCACGACACTCGACCTTCGATCACGTTGTCGCAGACGGTCTGGTTGCCCTCCAGGCCGTCACCCCGGCGATTCAAGATTCCGTGGTCCACATCTCGAATCAGATTGTGACGGATCACGATATCGCGGCTGTGCTGAGCATCGATTCCCCATCGACCGTTCTCCAGAGTCAGGCCCTCGATCACGACATGGCTGATCGTCTGATTCCATTCACCGAGAGTGATGATCCCCCGGTCGGTAGCCTTGCCATCCACGACCGCAAGCCCGTTTCCTGGACCCGCAAACACAATAGGTGCCAGGGGTTTGCCACTACCACTGGTCAAAAGCTGAAACGGCTCGTAGGTGCCAGGGGATATTTGCAGGGTGTCACCCGGCTCAGCAGCGTCAGCGGCTGCTTGGAGGCCCTTGAACGGATTGACCAGGCTTCCATCACCATCACCGGTTCCGGGTACTACATAGAGGTGGCGACCGGCGAAAGTCGCGGGAGGCGGTGTGCGGGTAGTTGCGGACACGGTCCTGCTCTCGGCACCGCCATCTGGATCGCTCAAGGTCAGGCGCAGTTCGTAGGACTCGCCCGGCTCGAGAAAGAGGGCACTGACGGCCCAGAAGTTGAGGCCTAGTGGCGCACCATTCACTACCAGTGCAGGATGAGCCCGCATGGCGGGTGCAGCAGGATTCCAGGGCGTTTCCCCCTCGACCCGAAACTCCATCTGCAGCGAGCTGTCTAGATCATCGTCTCCGCCAACCCACCACAGAGCCCCGATATGCTCGAACGTGCCATCGACCCTCAAAGTCCCTGGCACCACATCGTCACCAGAAAAAGCAGGAACTGCTGAGAGACCGAGTAGCAGCCATACTGTACCGAGACCAGATCTGCAATTGCCCACTCGCAAACTAGAACCCCCTCTACCGACTATCACAAAACTGGTCAGCAGCACTGTGGAGTGCTAGTCGATCATCAGGGTGCCACCCTCTTTCTGGCCTCGCGAATCAAGACTCACCATCCCATCAGGCCAAACCCGTGGTCCTGTCTCGAGAGTCCGACTCGGGCTCTTCTCTCGCCTCCATTGCTGCGGCAAGACGAGCCGTTCCAGCAACCCTACTGATGGGGGATATGGTCTCAGGGCGGCCCAATCGCAGAATCAACTGCTGCCGAAGTTCAGGCACCTGAAACGCTCTGGCAAGATCGGATCTTCCTACCCGGGGGCCTGGGCTGGATTCCGAAAGGGCCAGGGTGGCGGAAAGGCCCCGTCAGGAAATACTGCATGGAGATCGCCTTCTTGACATCGTCTCGCAGCCCTCCGAAACGCTGTAGAGAAGGAAATATATGCCTCCCTCAGGAGATTGCGGACCTCCTTCGAGGCGCAGTGGAACATTGGAGCTGGAGACCACTTCGACCGAACTGGTCTCTGATGAGGATCCTGGAGAAGCGTTCCTCTCACCCCCAATGGCTCCGTGCCCTCAGACCGATGCCGAGCGTCTGTTTCGGCTTCAATCTGGACCACCAGTACATGAGCCCTCTCCCTACACGAACTCGGCTTGAGACCCTGCCAGCACGGTAACGTCGTGATGTGCACGACTTCCTCTACCCTGAATTGAGATCGGTTCTCTACTCCTGTTTTGCCAGAAGCGCGACGCTCTCTGGTCCGATCAATCCATACGCCTCGGAGCTCCCTCCCAAACAAGAGGGCCTGCACTGTGCTCACACCAGGCCACTCGAGTGGACTCGACACCAAATCTTCCTTGCAACCGTTCCCCAGGATGTAGCGCAGTCGATTGACCTGAGCTACCTCCTCATCACTCACTAGGACATGCTGATATCGACGATGCCAAAAA
>JAUWSP010000254.1 GCA_030610025.1 Acidobacteriota bacterium
ACTTGTTTATCATCAGCGCTTTAGTGGATTCTCTTACTTGGCACGAGGTCTGCTTTAGTGTCCGGTGGAGATCAGTTCCATGGACGTACAGCGAGCCGACTTGAAGCGTCAGAAGAAGCGCAAGAGAACACTCCTGATTGGGGTGGCGCTGGCCGTGGTTCTCCTGGTCACCTTCGGTCTGGCACAGCTCGAGCCCGCAGCACCGAGAGTCGAAGGAGGCGCGCTGTACTTCTCGAACGTCGAGCGGGGCGAGATGCTTCGTCAGGTACGCGGTCCAGGCACGCTGGTCCCCGAGAGCTTGCAGTGGATCACGGCAGCCACCCAGGGTCGGGTGGAGCGCATCCTGGTGCTTCCCGGTACGGTAGTCGAGTCGGAAACGGTCTTGCTCGAGCTCTCCAGTCCGGAGCTGGAGCAGCAGATTGTGGATGCCGAATCCGAGCTCCGGGCCGTCGAGGCCGACTACGTGATGCTCGAAGCCCAGCTCGAGAGCCAGGTGCTCACCCAGGAGTCGGTGCTCGCCCAGGTCATCTCGGAGCACAGCCAGGCCAAGCTGCAACTCGAAGCCAATGAACGACTCATGACCGAGGGCCTGCTGCCGGAGATCGATTTCAAGCGGTCTCAGCTGGCCACAGAACACCTCGCAACCCTCGAAGGGATCGAGCGGGTTCGACTGGAGAAGGCAGGTCGATCCACAAAGGCCCAGCTCCAGGCCGGCCGCAGCCGCCTCGAGCAACAGCGAGCACTGATGAACCTCCGGCGACAGCAGTTCGCCTCACTGCAGGTCCGGGCCGGAATGGAAGGGGTCCTGCAAGAGGTGCGGGTCGAAGAAGGCCAACGGGTCACGGCCGGTACCACGCTCGCTCAGGTGGCGCAGCCCGATCAACTCAAGGCCGAGCTTCGCATCCCCGAGACCCAGGCCAAGGATTTGCGCGTCGGACTCGCAGTCTCTATCGACACCCGCAACGGAGTCGTTCCGGGTCGACTGAGCCGCGTGGATCCAGCCGTGCGTGAAGGCAGCGTGACGGTGGACGTTGCGCTGGAAGGGGCACTGCCCCAAGGCGCCCGGCCCGACCTTCGAGTCGATGGCACCATCGAGATCGAGCGTCTCGAGGATGTGCTCTATGTCGGCCGCCCGGCCTATGGTCAGGCCAATCAGACAGTGAGCCTCTTTCTCGTCAACGAGGAGGAAGACGGGGCCCGACGGGTCCAGGTGCGCCTGGGCCGCAGCTCGGTCTCCACCGTCGAGGTGATTGACGGTCTCCACGAGGGCGATCGCGTGATCCTCTCCGACACGTCGAAATGGGACGACTTCGACCGCATTCGAATCGAGTGACAACCAACCACTCTTGGAAGAGAAGGACGGGAGAAACCATGAGCTCGAACCACGATCCCCTGATTCAGATGAAGGGCATCAAGAAGGTCTTCTTCACCGACGAGGTGGAGACCCATGCCCTGACCAACGTGCACCTCACGATCCAGAGGGGCGACTATGTCTCCATCTCCGGACCTTCCGGTTGCGGCAAGACGACGCTGCTTTCCATCCTCGGTCTGCTGGACACGCCAACCGACGGCGAGTACGTGCTGAACGAGCAGACCGTCGATGACCTGCGCTTCGCCGAGAGGGCCCGGATCCGCAATCGCGAGATCGGCTTCATCTTCCAGGCCTTTAACCTGATCGGTGATCTGACTGTCTACGAGAATGTGGAGTTGCCCCTCACGTACAGGGGCATGAGCTCGTCCGAAAGCAAGGTCCGAGTCATGGAAGCGCTCGAGCGAGTGGCCATGTCCCACCGCACCAAGCACTATCCTTCCCAGCTCTCCGGGGGTCAGCAACAGCGCGTTGCGGTGGCCCGCGCCGTGGTGGGATCGCCCTCCATTCTGCTCGCCGATGAGCCGACAGGAAATCTCGACTCCAAGAACAGCGAAGCGGTCATGGAGCTGCTCGACGACCTGCATGGGCAGGGAGCGACAATCTGCATGGTGACGCACGACCCCCGCTGGGCTCGCCATGCCAACCGCAACATCGAGCTGTTCGACGGCCGGATCGTCTCGGAAGAGGTTCTTTCAGAGCCCGCAGGTGAGTTACGATCACTGAAGTGAGTGTTCCAGCCCCATCGATTCTCGTCGCCGACGACCAGCCGGACATCCTGGAGTCCATGCGCCTGCTGCTCAAGGGCGAGGGCTATTCAGTAGAGCTCGCCAGCTCTCCAGAGGAGGCGCTGGCCGCCGCTGGCCGGCGCGAGTTCGACGCCGTACTCATGGATCTGAACTACACCCGCGATACGACGTCGGGCAAGGAAGGTCTCGATCTACTGGCCAGGCTCCGCTCGCTCGACTCGAATCTCGCACTGGTGGTGATGACCGCGTGGGGCAGTATCGAGCTGGCAGTCGAAGCCATGCGCCTCGGTGCCAGTGATTTTTTCGAAAAGCCGTGGGACAACGAGCGGGTGCTGGCGATCTTGCGCAACCAGATCGAGCTGCGACGGGCGCGCCGCAAGGGCGAGCGGCTCGAAGCGGAGAACCGGTTGCTCCGGGGCGGGTCGGAGATCGATTTCATCGCCGACTCGCGTGCCATGGGCCCTGTCCTGGATCTGATCGAACGGGTCGGCCCTTCCGACGCCAACGTCCTGATCACCGGTGAGAACGGCACTGGCAAAGGCATCGTCGCCCAGTTGTTGCACTCGGTCTCGGACCGTGCCGCGAGGCCCCTGATGACCGTCAACACCGGCGGTCTCTCCGAGTCGATCTTCGAGAGCGAGCTGTTCGGACATGTCAAAGGCGCCTTCACCGACGCCAAGGGCGACCGGATCGGGCGCTTTGAGATGGCGGACGGCGGCACCCTGTTTCTGGACGAAATCGGCAACCTGCCGGCGGCACAGCAGGCCAAGCTCCTCCGCGTCGTGGAGACGGGCGATTTCGAGCGCGTTGGAGCGTCGCGAACTCAATCGGCCGATGTACGGATACTGTCGGCCACCAATGCCGACCTCGAGGTTGCCGTGAGTGAGGGCCATTTCCGCAAGGACCTGCTGTACCGACTGCGAACCGTCGAGATCCCTATTCCGCCGCTCCGCGAGCGCGCCGAGGACCTCGAGCCTCTCGCCAGACACTTCTTCGACCAGCACGTCAGCAAGTACCGCAAACAGCTCGACGGCTTCGAGACGTCGGCCCGCGCAGCGATGCGGAAGTACAGCTGGCCCGGCAACGTCCGGGAGTTGGATCACGCCGTGGAGCGTGGCGTTCTGATGGCACAGGGACCCCTGATCGGTATTGGAGACCTGGGCCTCGAGACCGGGCAAGACGCGACTGTCCAGCTAGAGAAGATGACGCTGGAGGACGCCGAGCGGCTTCTCATCCAGAAGGCCCTGGACAAGAGCGAGGGTAGCGTCAGTCTCGCAGCTGAGGACCTGGGTCTCAGTCGAAGCGCTCTCTACCGCCGGCTCGAGAAGCACGGCCTCAACTGACTAGAATGGGGTCCGGTATGCAGCCGAGTCCCCGTCTTTACTTGAGCAGCGAGCGACGCCTCTTTCTGCTGGCGTTCGCGGTTGGCCTGCCGGGCTCGAGCCTCGGTCTGGCCCTCCTCTGGACTTCGGATCTCCCTGCCTCTACCCGATGGACCCTGACTGTCCTCCTGGTTGTCACCTGGACTGCGCTGGCCGTCGTGGTGAGGCGCCGAGCCGTCTACTCGCTGCGCACCGTCTCCAGCCTTCTCGAGGCTTTGCGGCAGGAAGACTACTCCCTGCGCGGCCACCGAACCGGTGCTGACGATGCGTTGGACGATGTCTTCCGAGAGATCAACCTGTTGAGCGAGAGCCTGAGCGAGCAGCGCCTCAGCGCGCTCGAGGCCTCGGCTCTGCTGCGTGCCGTGATGGCCGAGATCGATGTGGCGGTCTTCACCTTCGACCCGGAGCATCGGCTACGACTGGTGAACCGTGCAGGTGAGAGAATTCTGGCCCGCCCCTCGTCCCGCCTTCTCGGTAGCTCGGCGGCGGAGTTGGGCCTGGAGGACTGGCTCGAAGGTGAGCTTCCGGGAACGGTCGAGCGGGCCTTCCCGGGCGCTGTGGGGCGTTGGCGGGTCCGTCGCAGCACCTTCCGTCAGGAAGGTATGCCGCACCAACTGCTGGTCATCACCGATCTGAGCAAGACGCTACGTCAGGAGGAGCGCCAGACCTGGCAACGCCTGATTCGAGTCCTGGGCCACGAGCTCAACAACTCCCTGGGCCCCATCAAGTCGACCGCCGAGACCCTGCACCGGCTCACCGACAAGCAGCCCAGCGCCGAAGAATGGCACCAGGATCTCCGGAGTGGCCTGGATGTGATCCGCCAGAGATCGGCGGCCCTGAGTCGATTCATGGCTTCCTACTCACAACTGGCTCGCCTGCCGGAGCCCACCCTCGAGTCCCTGACCATTACGGGAGTCGTGAAGCACGCAGCCGCAATGGAGTCGCGGCTAGAGGTCGAGATCACGGAAGGCCCGACGCTCGAGGTGCAAGCCGACCGGGCCCAGATCGAACAGGCGCTGATCAACATCGTCAAGAACGCGGTCGAGGCTTCGCTCGAGACGGGTGGCGGCGTCGAGATCAGCTGGTCCCGACGCGCCGACAGCTGCGAGGTGCTGGTCGAGGACGCAGGGCCTGGCCTGCCTGAAAGCGCCAATCTCTTTGTCCCCTTCTTCACGACGAAACCGGGAGGCTCAGGGATAGGACTGGTTCTGAGCCGCCAGATTGCCGAAGCCCACGGCGGCAGCCTGACGCTCGAGAACCGCCTCGGCCACCGGGGCTCCTGCGCCCGACTCCGGCTACGCCTGAGTTGAGGGCTTGAGGGCGTAAGGGCCTAGGGGGCGACTCCCTGGTGGGAGTCTTGGTCTATCCGAGAGTCTAGAAATCCGTAGACGGTGCGTGGCCCAGAACCACCTGCGATTCCAGACCTCAGGACTCAAAGACCGGCCGGCACAGGTCCGGCCGCTTCAATCCCCCATTGCCTCACTGCCTCACTGCCCAATCATCTCGCCTTGGGGAACTTCTTG
>JAUWSP010000315.1 GCA_030610025.1 Acidobacteriota bacterium
CTCCAGGCTGCCCCAGAGAACCGAGCTCTTGTCTGTTCGGGTGAAGACCTCGGTCTGTCTCAGCGTGGCGAATTGGAGATAGTTGCTGCCGGTGAGGCTGGTCGCGTAACTGGCAAACTCTGTACGGATCGTCCCCTGGCGAAAAGCTGCCGCCACCTCTTTGACCTCCTCGATCGCCCTCAGCGTTCCCCTGGCAGCTTCGCCTGGAAGCCCTCTGACGGATCTAAACACGTAGAGGCCGGCCCCGACCAGAATGGCCGCGACCGCGATCACCGTCACCGCAACGGCCCAGGCGGTGCCGAATCGAGGTGCTGCAGGGCGTGCTGGAAGTGGTGCTCTCATCGTCTGGGCGTCGCTCGATTCGGGCTCGGAGGAGACTCTAGCAGCTCTGGCAATCAGGCTGACTGGCGGTGCCTGAGCCGCTCAGCCCAGGCGGATTGCGATAGAGTCGATTGGAAGCTACATCGATGAGCGGCACCCGCATGGGTAGAATTCCCATCGAGTTCTGCTGCGGGATGGAGCTGAAATGGCGAAGCGTCAACCCATACCACTGATCATCCTGGCGGGCAGCGATCCGGAGCCGGTCGCGCTGCCAGAAGCCGGGGCCGATCTGCATCCGCTCAAGGGAGCCAAGGGGATGGACCTGCGGATCGGTGGACGTCCGATCATCGATCTGCTACTCGACCGCGTCAAGGAAAGCGGCTGCTTCGACCCGATCTACATCGCGGGGCCAGTGCGGGTTTATGGTGAGTCTCGGAAGGGAGCTCGTGTCATCGATACCGACTCCACCTTCGGGAAGAACATCGAAGCTTCGGTGATGGCAGTCGCGCCAGAGTCTCCCGGGGGAATCTTGGCGGTCACGACTTGCGACATCCTGCCCGAAGGCGACGAGCTGCGGAGACTGATGGAGGACTACTATGAGCATGCTCCGCTGGACTTCTGGGCACCTTTGATCCTGGCTCCCGAGCGGCCTACCGAGATGGGTGCCTCCGCCTGGAAGCCCAAGTACCAGATCCAGCCGACACCCGAGGCCGAGCCAGCGAGCCTCTTGCCGGGGCACTTCGTCTTGGCGGATACCAACGCCGTTCGTTTGCCACTTGTGTTCCGCACCTTCGACCTGGCCTATAGCAGCCGCAATCGTGGGGTACTGTACAGACTCTGGCTAATCGTCACTCATATCTTCCTTGGCCTGGTCGTCCAGGACTTCAAGCACCTCTTTGCCTTTCGCTTGCCGGATCTCACGGCGACGGTGATCACCAACGGGGTCATGATGGGCTACCATCTCAAGGATGGCGTGATCACCTCCGAGGAGATGGCGGAGAGGCTGCGCCGGATCTTCGTGTCCTACAAGCATCGCAGGCGCTATCCAGATCGCAAGGGACGCCTGCCCCTCATGCACGCCCTGTCCATGGCCAAGGACATCGATACCGAGGAAGAGGCCCTCGAGATCGCTCGCGAGCTCGGCTAGCCCTCGGGAGATACGCATGGAAGCCCTGAACGATTGGCTGATCGAGCTCGGCCTGACCGCCAAGTACGCCTCGATCGTCGGCGTGACCGTGGCCACCGTGGTGCTGGTGATCGCCGCCGCGGCGGGCCACCTCATCACCAAGCACCTCATCGTCCGGCTCGTCAAGACCGCCGCCGGCAAGACCCGCACGACCTGGGACGACGCGCTTGTCGAATCGAAGGTCTTCTCGCGGCTCGCCCACCTCGTACCGGCGCTGATCGTCCGGGCGGCCGCCCCGATGGTCTTCGAGGAATTCCCCAGAGTGGCGTCCTTCGTCACTACCGGCACCTTCGTCTACATCGTCATCGCGGCGATGTTCGTGATCGGAGCGGCACTCAATGCGGTGCTCGAGATCTACGACACGTATGCGGTCTCGAGGCGCGTCCCGATCAAAACGTTCGTACAGGTGATCAAGATCGTCATCTACTGCATCGGCACGATCTCGATCCTGGCCATCCTCCTCGGCAAGTCCCCGGTGATGCTGTTCAGCGGTCTCGGCGCCTTCGCGGCCATACTGTTGTTGGTTTTCAAGGACACGATCCTCGGCTTCGTCGCGGGGATCCAGCTCACGGCCTACAACATGGTGCGGCCTGGCGATTGGATCTCCATGCCCGATCACGGTGCCGACGGCGACGTTCTGGAAGTCTCGCTGACTACGGTCAAGGTCCAGAATTGGGACAAGACGATCAGCACGATCCCGACCTATGCCCTGGTATCCGAGTCGTTCAAGAACTGGCGCGGCATGGAGGAATCCGGCGGGCGCCGCATCAAGCGATCCGTTCACCTCGACGTCACGAGCATCAAATTCTGCGACCACGAAATGCTCGAGCGGTTCAAGAAGATCGAGTTCATCACCGAGTACGTGGAGCGAAAGTTGGAAGAGATCTCGGAGTACAACCAAAAGACCCGGGCCGACGTTTCGACGCTCGTCAACGGTCGCCACATGACCAACGTCGGTACCTTCCGCGCCTATCTCGAGGCCTATTTTCGCAACCACCCCAAGATCCGCCAGGACATGACGTTCCTCGTGCGTCAACTGCCGCCGACGGACGGGGGATTGCCCATCGAGATCTACGTCTTCAGCAATGAGCAGGCCTGGGCCCGCTACGAGGGAATCCAATCCGACATCTTCGACCACATCCTGGCCATCGTGCCGCTGTTCGATCTGCGGGTGTTCCAGGTGCCGACCGGAGCCGATCTTCGAGGGCTCGCCGAGACCGTTCGAGGCCCATCCCCACCGTCGTAATCTCCGCTTCCACGAAGGAATAGCCTGTCACTCTACGAGAGGAGCACCGCGTTGCTTGAGAAGGTCAAAGCCGGCGCCGACGACGCTTCGATGCGCCAGAAGGCAACGGACCTCCTCGATCAGATCAAGCCGTAACCACTTCGATCGAGTCGTCTCACCTGTGTGCCAAAGCGAAGATCGACCAGGCTCACGTTCTCTATGTTGAATCAAGCAACGGAGGAAACGAGGATGAAAAACTCTAGAAGAACCGTCTTGTTGATGACCTTCATTGTCGTCGGAGCTAGTCTGGTGTTACCACGCCCAGCTCCGGCTCACTGCCAGATCCCGTGTGGGATCTATGACGACCACGCGCGAGTTCAATCGATGCTTGAAGATGCCGCTACCGTAGAGAAGTCAGCCAAGTTGATTGCTGAGTTGGCAGGTAAGTCCGATGCGCAATCTCAAAACCAATTGGTTCGTTGGGTGATGAACAAGGAAACACACGCCCAGAAGATCATCTCGACGATCTGTGACTACTTCTTGACGCAACGAGTCAAGCCTGGTCAAGAAGACTATTCTGTACGTCTGGTAAAGCACCATGCGGTGATCATTGCAGCGATGAAAGCCAAGCAAAATGCTGATGGGGAAAACGCCAAGACTCTAAGGGAGAGCATTGAAGCCCTGTCGTCCTACTACCCTGAGCACGAGCATTAGAACTTGTCATGACTCCATCAAGAAGGCTGGGCTCCGGATCGAGCTTGCTTCATCGATCTGGCGCTGCTACCCGATGAAACCTAGGACCAGGAATCCGAGAGTAGCAACGCCGGCCGCGAGCAGGGCGTAGGGCAGCTGCGTGCGCACGTGATCGATGTGGTCGGTGGCCGAGGCCATCGAAGCGACGACCGTCGTATCGCTGATCGGCGATGCGTGATCGCCGAAAATCGCCCCGGAGGTCGCTGCACCGAGCAAGAGAGGCACCGGTAATCCGAGTGTTGTGGCAATCGGAATCGCGATCGGGATCATGATCGCGAAAGTCCCCCAGCTCGAACCCACCGAGAAGGCGATAAAGGCAGAAACAAGGAAGATGAGCGGTGCCAGCAAGAACTGGGGCACCGTTGCGCTGGCGACGCCGGCCACGTATTGCCCGGTTCCGAGAAGGCGAGCCACGTCGCCCAGGGCCAGAGCGAGCAGCAGTATCGTTGCTATCGGCAGCAGATCGCCGGCGCCCTTCATGAACATCCGCATCAGGTCGTTGAGCGAGCTCTTGCCGCTACCGAGCAGCATGATCCAGGAGGTGGCCACCGCGGCGCAGACTGACCAGAGGACAGCGATGGATCCGGAGCCCTTGATGATGTCGCCATCGCCGGTGAAATACAGACCTACCGGCATCATCAGGATCATCACCAGTATCGGTAGCACCATGTACGCTGCGGAGGGAATATCCTCTGGGCTTTCACCTTCGGGTCTCTCCTCTACAGACGTATCTACCAGGGGCGTGGAACCCGGCCACAAGAGCTCGCCGCCGCGCGTCCGTTCCTCTGCCGCCTTCATGGGCCCGATGTTCAGATTCTTCCAGATGACCACCGCCGCCAGGAGGATCGCGGTGATCGAGTAGAGGTTGTAGGGAATCGAAGCGATGAACGTCTCGAGTGGATTGTCCACGCCGGTCGAGGCGA